>JBAYGL010000295.1:0-6747 GCA_041666725.1 Limisphaerales bacterium | reverse complement strand
TCATCGACCTGGCCCATGCTAGGCGGGCCGATGCGCTGCTCCGCTCCGCCGGCTACCGGCGCTCGCAGCCGGATTTTGAACTCACGCCCCTCCAGCTGCGCAAATACTTCACCGTGCGGCACGAGTTTGAGTATTTCAGAGCGGACGGCTCGCTGCGGCTGGAGATCATGTGGCGGCTGGTGAACCACGAGCGCTTCCACCGCAGCACGCTGGGCGAACCGCCGGATCATGTCGCCCTGGCAGGCCGCAGCATGGCCGTGCTGCCGGCGGACACGGCCGCGTTGCACCTCCTCCTGCACGGCGCGGATCATGGCTGGTTCCGTCTCTTCTGGCTGCTCGACATCGCCCTCCTGATGCAAGGTGAACGGCTTGACTGGAAGCGCCTGCTGGAGCGCGCCGGCACGGTGCAACTGGACCGGGTCTTCTGGCAGAGCCTCCTGCTGGCCCGCGAGCTTTTGGGCGTGGCATTGCCCGCCGGGCTGCCTTCGCCGCCGTGCGAGCCGGTGATTCGCCGGCTGGTCGAGGACGCCTTCAGGCACATGGAACTGACCCCCGATGAAATCAAGACCGGGGCGGCGCACCTGTGGATGACGTTTTACCACTGGCGGCTCCAGCCGAGCTGGCGCGTCCGCCTTCGCGCGCTGCGTCCACGCTTCGTGAATCCGGCGGACTGGAAGACCCTGCGGCTGCCGGACCGGTGGTTCGCGCTCTACTACGTGCTCTGGCCGCTGCTGTGGGCCTGCCGCCGATTTCGTTCGAAAGCAAGGAAAGGGAAAGTGTCCCAGGATATGACTCGGATCACACCAAGCCAGTGAACTCAAAACCAGGCACCACGGATTTAGACGGGTTATATGAGGCGCTTCGCCTCCAACCGGAGGATCAGGCAGCGATGGAAACGCTTCAGGAGCGGTTTCATGACCCTTCTTCGGAATGGGCGAAATACCATAAGGAATTCCAGCCGGTATGCCATGCGGCCCTGACTGCAGTTGCACGGCACAGCGGACACCTCCCCAACAACCTCTGCCGTCTCGCGGCCCGACAGGTGTGCGTCCGGCATGGACTTGGCCGGGCAGATGTGCCTGTGACCGCCGCCTTGATGGCAGCGATTTCGGAGGACGCGTTGTGCGGTCTGATGCTCACCGGGTCAATCAACTTTAGTCTGCCGCTGGAGCGATTCCTGACCGGGGCTCGAAGATATCTTCTTGGGCGGCGGAAAGAGCGGGAGTTTCTTTCCCGAGTGCGCCCACTGTTGATTGCGCTGGCACATCAAGGCTTCAACAACGAATTCGTCTGGGCGGTCACCGACGAGGAGGGACAGGTAGTGTCGGTGCTGGGTGAAGAGCTGGGAACCATCCTCCGGACCGGCGGTGTGATGACGGCGGAGCTGCCGCTGTTGCTGTATTCGCTTTACCGCCCGCTCGCCGCACACCCCGAAGCGGACATGCTGGCCGCTGCACCTCTGTCACACTTTGCGGCTGATTTGCACACGTTGATCGTCCGCGCTTTGCTCGAACCCCGGCGCGAGGCGGAACTGAGGGAAGCGGTGCCAGCTTTGGAGGAGGTTCAGGATCGAGTCTCCCGTTCGGTCCGGGCGCAGTATGAAGAGAGTCCCTATCCGCGCTGGCTCAAATTCACCCGCGAGCCCCAAAGCATCGAAAGCCGCCTCCGGCGCGTGCGGCCTGGATTTGCCCCTCCGACGAAACCCGGCGGAGAGCCGAGGCACATCCTGGTGGCGGGCTGCGGAACGGGGCGGCATTCGTTGTCAGTGGCCCTGGGCAATCCAGACGCAAAGATTCTGGCGGTGGATTTGAGTTCCGCCTCACTGGCCTACGCCATGCGCATGACGGAGCGATACGGCGTGAGCAACATCCAGTTCCTTCAAGGTGACCTCCTGGCGCTGCCACGGCTGGGCCGGAAGTTTCACCACATCGAGTGTGGGGGCGTGCTGCACCACATTCGTGATCATGCCGCTGCGTGGGCAGTGCTGTCCGGATGCCTGCATCCGGGCGGCACGATGCGCATCGGTGTTTACAGCAAGGCCGCCCGGTTGCTCGTCAGCCACCTGCGGGCCTGCATCCAGCAGGAAGGGGTCGGCGTGGCACCTGCCGAGGTGCGGCGTTTTCGGGCGCGTCTGCTCACGGAACCCGCCTGGGCCAAACTGGTGCCGCTTCTGGAGGAGTCCAACGACTTCTTCAGCCTCAGCATGACCCGCGATCTCCTCTTTCATGTGCAGGAGTATCAATACACTGTGAGCGAAATTGAAAACATCGTCCAAGGACTGGGTCTGGAACTGGTAGGAGTCCACCACCCATCGGGATTACGCGGGCGGATCAAATCGAAAGACGCAGCGGCGAGCACAGGCGTCCGGACTTTTGCACAATGGCGTGCGTGCGAGGCGGCCTACGTGGGCTCTCTTGAGATGTTTCAATTCTGGCTCCACAAGAAGGAGCCGGCTTCGTTGGGCCTTTAGAGTTCGAGCCGTTCGGTCAATTGGACTATGCGCACCAGTGCGGCGGCGTCCGTGCCGAACCGCTGCGGAAACTGCGCGCGGAGCTGCGCGGCCAGTTCGGCCTGCGTGAACAAGCCGTTGACCCGTTCCAGCAGAAACTTCTCCACCGCTACTGTCGGGCTGGCTTGGGGCCGGTAGCTGCCGGTTTTGCGGGCCAGCATCTCCGCCGTCATCACGCGGCCCAGCAAGGTGGACTGCTTGAATTCCGCGAGCACCATTCCGCCACGGGTGATGCGTGTGGCCCAGTTCCAGATGTAGTCACTGTTGGTGTAGACTGCGTCCAGCTTCACGTCCACGCGGTCGCCTGGCAGGAGCGACATGGCGCGTGGCCAGCCAAGAACTTGCCTGCCATAGACGTGGTTCGGTTCCGTGGGTGCGTTCGAGAACCTCGCACCGCCGGCCAGTTCAGCGTCGAACCACAGACCCAGCGCGTGGCCGGTGCCTGCACGGGTGATTTCCAGACTCACCGTGCCGCGCACATGGGGCGAGGAGACGGTGGGATAATGAATCATCGCCCATGCCTGCCCTGTGCAGAGCAGGTGTTCGGACTTGAACCTCACCGTCTTAAACTGGTGCGGCCCGTAAGCCAGCGCGGCGCGTAGATCCAAGCCCCAGCGTGTGTCCTCCCAGACACCGACAAGTTCGTGATGGAACCTTTCGCACTCCACCACGCCGACGTGGAGGGTGTCTGTCTGGCAGATCAGCGTGCCGCCTGGTTTGAGCAGCCGCTCGCGCGCGTCGGCGATGTCGAGCAAATGCCGCTGGAAGCACGGCATGGTGCCGCGCATGTCCGAGATGAGGACGTCCGCGCGCTCCGGCGGGGTGAAGGCGGTGGAGAGCAGCGGCAGGAACTCCACGCGATCGCTCAAGCGGTTATCGCGTGCGGTCTGCCTGGCAATGGTGATTGTCTCGGATGGGTCGAGGGCGAAGACCCTGCGCGCGCCAGCCTGGCAGGCGAGGAGGGCCATCAAGCCGGTCGCCGTGCCCAGTTCGATGACCACGCAGCCCGGCTGAACCGTCTCGCGGATGGATTGGGCGTAGGCGTTCATGCGCCCTTCATCCCCGATCATGTTCGCATAACCTGCGAGCGAATATGTTTTTGGCATAAAAACCCACACTCAGCGGCGGGCATGAAGAGTGAGGGTGCCTCACCGGGTCCAGTCGTCTTTAACGAAAGTGAGGCTATCTGAGGGAACATCCGAAGCAACGTTCAATTTGTCCGGTTTGGCAGGCTTTCATTTCCCCAGTGGCTTTGGAACCCATTCCAGAGTCACGCTGCCGACTTGGTTGGCCGCATCTTCCCAAGAGACTTGGTGGGTTCGAGAATGCTGGGAATTTATCGGGAGTTTGGAAATTCCGAGAGCCTTCCTCACACCCCCGAGCTCTGCCGTTCTTTTACAATGTTCTCAGCTTTTAAAACCCTTAAAAAAAAAACTTGCCCGGGTGTTGGTGGCATGGCATACAAAGCCCCGAAGGAACGAATTTTATGGAAAACAATGAAGCGGCAATCTCGGGTGGAAACGAAATGAAGGTTTGGAATGAGCCGAAGCTTGTTCCGTTGTCGATTGACACGGGCACGCAGAATTTCACCGTCGGCACCATGGCAGACGCTAATACTCTTACCTGATTCCCTCCGGTCAAAAATTGAAACAGTTATCAGCCGGGTTCGTCCCGGCCTTTCTTTTTTTATGGATTGGAAAGGGTGGAATAGAGGGAATAGCAAGCCTTCCAGTTTACGGGGTTTTCCAGACCGAACCTTGGTGATGGCTCATAGTCACTTTTGGGTATCTGTTTCGAGATGCGGCATCCCCTCGTTGATTTAGTTTAGTCCGCAGCGAATCCACGTTTCCCAGCCTGCGTGTTGCTGCTGAGTGAGCGGTTTCCACCAAACGCCGGCTGCGTCCAGGTGTTTGCTCCGAAGTCTGGGTGTCAATCAAAGCGCAGGAGAAACATGCCTGCCTGAATTCCCCGGGCGAATGGGCCCATGCAGGCTTCCGTGTTCTTCAAGTTGATGCCCCAGTCCAGAGATGACAGCATCGTCCGCATTTGCGACAGGTCCAGGACTTCGCTGGCCAAAGGTGACGCTTCCAGTCGCGTGAGCATGGTTTCGAATTCTCCCTTCGTCTCGAGAACACGATAACCGAAGTCCATTCCCTGCCTGCCGCGTCGGGAAGAAAGGCGCACCTCTTCAGGCAGCAGGCCTTTCATGGCGCGGCGCAGCAAATGTCGGTATTCGCCACGCCGGTAATACTGGTCGTTCGGGACGCGAAGGCAGAACTCCGTCAGGCGGGCGTCCATCGTCGGATCGGCCACCTCGACTCCAAAGGCGACGCTGGGGTGATCCCATCGGTGGCCGAGGGAGGAACACCCGATTTTGAGGATGCCCAGGCGTGTGGCAGGCGAGTCGAATTTGCAGGCATATGGATCCTGTCCTGTTGCACGCATCCGCTGTGGCAACTCGAGAGCGTCGCCAAATTCACGGCGCAGGACGGAGTTCAGCCACATCACGTCCGGACGCCATTTCCGACTGTTCCATATTTGCTGCAATGGACCGACGATGGGGCGCACGAGGTGCCGCCGCATCACCAGCGGCCAGGTGGCCTGCATCTGCGGAACGGCGGAGGCCACTCGTCTCCAGCGTCCGCGCAACACGTCCGGCCACAGGCTTTCCGGCCAGCCAAACCACGAGACCGTGCCGTTGCCCATCTGACCGGTCAGGAGCGTGGTTGCCCCCGCCTGCTTCGCCCTGTCCATCAGATCCACCAGCCAGAAAGCATTGCCAGCCGCATGTCCCGGTTCGTCCAGCGCCGCCAGCATGCGCGAGATGCCGGCGAGCGGTGAAACACCCTCGGCGCGGACATGCTCCACCGTCACGTTGCCCAGAAAGGCCCGGGTGGCCCCGGCTCCGGGTGACTCGTCGAAGGGGACGTTTTTTATTTCAAATTCGATCTTATGCTTGGGCACGGAGGTGTAGGCCGGCAGCGACTTGCCCTGGGCGCGCAACTCCCGTGCCGCCAGCGCACAGACCGAACCGGAGTCCAGGCCGCCGCTCAAGGTGGCGGCGACGCGGCCTGTGAGGCGCTCCCGCACGGCCCGCGAATACCGTTCCAGAAACGCCTCGACGTATTCCTCGTCCGACTTGAGCAGAAGCGGGCCGGCCTCCTCTGGAAACCAATAGCGCCGCAGCCGGGGCTGGCCTTCCGCCGTCACGGTGAGCGTGTGCGCGGGTGGCAGGCGCAGGATGCCTTCATAGCCGCACTGCGCGACATCGGTGCCCCACAATGTCAGAATTTGCGCTACGCGGAGCAGGTTGGGCCGCACGGGGAAGCCGGGAAGGGCCAGCAACGCCTTCACCGAGGAGCCGAAGGCGAAGCGCTGCGGTGTCTGGCAATAGTAGAGTGCGTCGATTCCCTGAGGCGCCCTTGCCAGCAGAAGTTTCCGTGCGTGCCCGTCCCACAGGGCAAAGGCGAAGTCACCGCACAAGTGGGCAACGCAGTCTTCGCCCCATTTCTCGTAGGCGCGGAGAATCAGTTCGGCGTCCGGAATGCTCCTCTCGCCGGGCGACAATCCGAGTTCATCCCCGAGTTCGTCACGGTAGTGGAGCCGCCCGTGGAGCGTGACGGCGATCCGGGCCTCCGCCCCATGTGGCCGCACGGCCAATTGCGCAGGCCGGGGGAAGTGCTTAACCGATGCCTGGCCGAGCGTCACCGGCCCGTCCGCGAGCGTCCGCATGCTTCCCTGGGCAATTTCGCCGACCCCGTTGAGCAGGGCCGCCACGAGCGCCGGCTCCGCCGGTTCCGCCGAGAGGTTGAGAATTCCGGCTATGACGCTCATGGAAACGCGGAATGCGGAATGCGGAATGCGGAAATTCCAAAGTGGAAGGAGCCGCGAAAGGGCACACAGAACACAAAGGTGGGAATGGCGAAGCGAAGTGGTTGCTCCGGCTGGCTTCCATCGCGCGTGATACCAATTACTGGTGAAATCCGGTTGAATCCAGGCGCAGGCAGCCGTGCTCCTCCCTCTCCCTTCGCGGAGCAAGGGGAGAGGGCCGGGGTGAGGGGTTGGCTGCGTCGGCGTTGGTGACCGCACCCCTCATCCGGCCTTCGGCCACCTTCTCCCCTCGCTCCGCGAAGGGAGAAGGAGCAACTCGGCCACCGCTGCCAGTTCCACCAACCTTCATACGGAGTCGGCATGACTGGACCGGCGGCAGCGAAGCAGCTCCTCCGCTCTTCCATGCG
>JBAYGL010000294.1:0-6760 GCA_041666725.1 Limisphaerales bacterium | reverse complement strand
GTCGGTGACGATGACGTTGCCCGCCGTCGCCCGCCGGTCGCCCGCCATCAGCACGCCGTCCGCAAAGTGGAAGGCGAAGACGGTGGTGGCCTGCGTCTCGACGGGTGCGCTGTGAGTGGCGTCCACCCGAAGCGGCGACAAGTTGTGCGTGGCGAGTAGTGAGACGAAGTCACCGGAGATGGCTTGGGCTGGGGAAGTCATTTGGATTGGAGCGCGGACGCCCTCGTCCGCAGTTTGTGTTGTTCGTGATGCGGACGTGGGCATCCGCGCTCCTTCATTGCCCGGTGCGCTGGCGATACCGCTTGGCCTGGTCGGGGTCCACCTTCTTCATGCGCTTGAGGAGTTCCTCGACGTTGGGCTTGTCCACCTTCGGCGCGCTGGGGCCGTCGCCTCCACCGCCGGCGGGGCCGGGCGTCACCGGACGGGTCTTTTGGGCTTGGTCGGGCATAGTGTTACTCGCGGACTGTGGCACGGAAGAGCCGCTCACGCAATTCCTCCGGCGTGTTGGACGCGGCGATGGCTTGAGCGGCGAACGCGATGCGCTCCGGCGCGAACATCTCCAGCAGCGACACCTTCAACTCACCGTCTCCGCACGCGAGCGTGACGTGATCCCACTGCGCGGAGAGCACGGCGGCGCTGAACTTCTGGATGAGCCTGCCCCGAACGAGCGCGCGCGTTGTTTCCGGCGGCTCGAACATCGCGTGCTGGACATCCGCTTCCGGCGGCACGCCGCGCATCGCGCCAGACTGCTCCAGACCGAAGTAAAGCCCTTCGCCGAAGTCGAGCCGATGGTATTCGAGGTCGAGACTTTGCAGCCAAGGATCGTCGTCTTCGATACTCTGGGCGGTTTGGAACTCGCGGATGAGCGCGAGCTTGGCGACCCAGTCTAAGCGATCACGACAGAGCAGGGGATCGGCTTCGAGGTCGTTCAACACGGCTTCCCAATCGGCCACGAGCGCGGCGTGCTCCGGTGTGGAGAGGTCACAGAGTTCTTTCACTGATGCGAGATAGTCGTGCTGCGCGGCCAGCGCGGTGGAGGGCCGGCGGTTCGTGAGCTTCACCTCCCAGCGGTGGCGCGGGTCGCGCGAGATGGCGGGCAGGGCTTCGAGCGGATCGGCCAGTTGCGGGAACGCTCGCTTGGGGTCGCGGAGGATGGCTTCGAGCACGAGGGCGGTGGTGCCCACCTTCAGCCGCGTGGCGAAGGGCGAGAGATTTGCGTCGCCGATGATGACGTGGAAGCGCCGCCACTGGCGCGGGTCGGCGTGCGGCTCGTCGCGGGTGTTGATGAGCGGGCGCTTCTGCATCGTGTCCACGCTCTGCAACTCGCTGAAGAAGTCGCTGCGCTGGGCGATTTGGAAGTGCGGCGAGACGAACTTGTCCTCGGCTTCGATGGCGAACTTGCCCGCGCCGGCGAATATCTGTCGCGTGACGAGGAACGCCTGCGTGCCTGCCACCAGCCGATCCCACGGCAGCGCGCGGGGCAGGAGGTAATTCTCATGGCAGCCGTAGCTGTGGCCGCGGAAGTCGGTGTTGTTCTTGTAGAGCCGCACCGTCGCGCCGCGCGCCTGGGAGAGCCTCTGGGCGCAGGCCATCACCACGCGCTCGCCTGCGCGATCGTGCGCGACCAGTTCAGCAAGTGTGGAGCACTCGGGCGTGCAGTATTCGGGGTGGGCATGGTCGTTGTAGAAGCGCGCGCCGTTGCCGAGAGCGAGGTCGCTCTTGATCTCGGCGAAGGTCAGCTCGCGCTGCGTGTCCTGCTCGAAGTAGTCCGCCTCGTCGAAGTCCTGCCGCAGTTCGTTCACGTCGAAGCCGCGGTCGTCGTGGTGCGGGTTCTCAGCCTCGTAATCCCAGCGCATCCGCACGCCCGGCTCCATCGCGCTGCGCACCAGTGCGATGGACTCCGCCACCACGTCCAAGTCCTCCACGCCATCCCGCGCGATGCCGTATTCGGTCTCGATCCCGAAGAGGATGGAGTGATTCTTGGCCACAGGCAGGATTCAGGTGGGCGAAGCCGCGGGAAGCCCCTGCGTAACCTCCCCGGCAATTGAAGCAGCCGTAATCACTGTCGCACTTCTTGAAAGTGGAATGAAAGCAACCGGCGGAAGGGACTGTGGCATGAGGCAAAAGTGATCGTGCGGATGATGTTTGCCAATCCCAAAGGCGGCGTGTTGGGGAGAGTCATCGCTCAAGTGGCGTCAGCGACAAAAAGTTTTGACGCCAATTCCCAATTTCCTAAAGTCAAGGAAGCCTAACCGGACGCATAAGCAGGCATGCCAAAACTGCCGGGCATCAAAAGCGCGTGTGGTGTCCGGGTGGCAACGGGAAATACACAGCATTCGCGTCCAACTTCGTCCATGCCTCACTCGCTGAAATCCGAGCACTCCGTGACCTGCGCCCCGGAGATTGCGGTCAGCATTCCCGCGCCGCTGCGGGATTGTTGTGCAGGCAGGGCGGAGCTTGCGCTTCAGGCGGAAAACCCGCGTGCCGTGCTGGAGGAGCTTGAGCGGAGTTATCCGAAACTGCACCGGAGCATCTGCGACGAGACCGGAGCGCTGCGCCGGCACATCAATCTGTTCGTAAACACCCAACACATGCGCGACCGCGACGGGCTGGACACCCAGCTCGGGGCGGGCGACGTCG
Source organism: Limisphaerales bacterium (assembly GCA_041666725.1). Classification (GTDB taxonomy): domain Bacteria; phylum Verrucomicrobiota; class Verrucomicrobiia; order Limisphaerales; family SXTU01; genus SXTU01. The sequence goes on along the minus strand of JBAYGL010000294.1, from coordinate 4,120 downwards.
TCACCATCATGACCGCAGTCTCCGGAGGTTAAATTATGAGCGCTCGCACCATCCTATGCATCGGAACCAAGAAGGGCCTGTTCGTGGCCGAGTCGTCCAAGTCCCGGCGCGGCTTCGCGCTGCGCGGTCCGTTCGGACAGGGCGTGGGCGTCTATTCCGCCCTCATTGACACGCGCGGCACGCCGCGACTTTACGCGTCGAGCTGCAACCCCTTCTTCGGCATGAAGGTCCTGCGTTCGACCGATCTGGGGAAGACCTTCAAGGAGACAAAGGCGGCCCCCGCCTTTCCGAAGGACGATGGCCGCGCACTCGCCAACATCTGGTCACTCGAAGCGGGCAAGGACAAGAAGGAGCTGCTGTGCGGCGTCGAGCCGGCCTCGCTGTTCAAGAGCCGTGACGGCGGCGATTCCTGGGAATTGGTTCCCGGCATCAGCAACCACGAGCACGCGCGCAAATGGCAGCCGGGCAATGGCGGGCTTTGCATGCACACCATCCTGCGCGACGGGAACCGTGTGCATCTCGGCATCTCCACCGGAGGCCACTACCTGAGCGAGGACGGCGGCGAGACCTTCGCGGCGGCGAACAAAGGCGTCGGTGCCGGGTTCACGCCTGATCCCTTCCCCGAGTTCGGCCAGTGCGTCCACAAGATTGCGGGCCACAAGGACGCCCCCGGCCGACTCTACATGCAGAACCACGGCGGCTGGGCCGAATGGGACGGGCCCGGCGGGCGGCGACCGGACATCGGCGTGCTGCGCAGTGACGACCACGGCCACACCTGGCGCTCCATCGCGAAAGGGCTGCCGTCCGACTTCGGCTTTCCGCTCGTCGTGCATCCGCACAATCCCGACACTCTCTACGTGGTGCCGCTCGAACCCATGACGCGCACCTGCCCGGGCGGCGTGCCTGCCGTCTGGCGCAGTGACAACGGCGGTGGTTCGTGGAAAAAGCTGACGCTAGGGCTGCCCAAGAAAGAGAGCTTCTTCACCGTGCTCCGCGATGGCATGGACATGGATGAATGTGATTCGCCCGCCCTCTACTTTGGCACCACCACCGGTCAGCTCTGGATGGGCCGCGATGGCGGCGAGAAGTGGGAATGCCTCTTCGACGCCCTCCCGCCCATCCACTGCGTGAAGGCTGCGGTCGTGTGACGCCTTCGAGCGCATCAACCGCTGCCATGCCCGGCATCTGAAAATTCTCGAGGAGCGACCGGGTAACGCGCTGGGGAACGTCGCGGCGGCGAAGGCGTTGCTGCGCTGGAGCGCGACGGAACGCGAGGCGTGGCTGGACGCGGTGATCAACGATCCGCTGCTGCCGGGCCGGCTACTGCCGTCGGATTATCTGGGGCAACACGCCTGGCGACGGCGGGTGGAAGTGCTCCGGGCCACCAACCGGCAACTCCGCACGTTCAAACCCGAATAGCTGCCCTGCAAACCTTTGTTGCATATGCAACAAAAGTTCGTCATGCACAGCAGATTCAATCCCAAACATATTTTTCATCCCATTCGATCTCGTGTCGTTTCAACAACGCGCGCAACTCGTCCTGAAAACCAACCTTGCGGTGATGTTCCTCCTGTCCGGAGATGTATTGCTTCACTTGTTCGAGATTGGATTGGCTCACGGAGAAATCCGCGTAGCCGCCTTGCCACTCGAAATCGGCGTATTCAGGCCCGCGCTCCTTCAGCCAGAGGTTCGAGACGCGTTTCAATTCCTTCACCCATTCGGCCTGTGTGAGGGTGCGTCCGAAGCGCGCGAGCAGATGGACGTGGTCTTCCACGCCGCCGATGAGGAGGGGCGGGCAATCGAGTTGTTTGGAGACGCCGCCGAGATACGAGTGGAGCGCGTCGCGCGTGTGTTTGTCGCGCAGGAACGGGCGGCGGTCTTTGGTGGAGAAGACGAGATGAATGTAAACGGCGGAAAGGGATTGTGGCATGTGGGGAGGATGGTGAATTGCGGTGTCGTTTACGAGCGAGAATCGTAAATCGTTGGGATGCGATTCGATGAAACGGCGGCGGAAAAAATGAATCGCGTTCGCGTGCGAACAATCCCAAGCCCGCGCGGCAACGCACGTCGTCGGCCAATCCCAAAGGGATTGTGACTTCCAGCCCAAGGTTGCGAGGAACGAGCTACCTTGGGTAATCGTGGAACAAATTTTCCAACCGCAACGCGGTTGTGGCCATTCCGTTTTCGTCTGGCGATTGTGCGACGTTGGCCACAACCCCGATGGGGTTGTGATTTCCTTCGGACGTTTTCCCAGGGTAGCTCGTGCCTCGCAACCTTGGGCTTTGGGACGGAATCCCGTTGGGATTCTAGGATAGGAGCGCAACTGGAATCAGTAGTAATCAACTCTGTCTTTCAATTCTCGACCGCGCCATTCCGTGTTTGGGGCATCAAGATAAACCGATCCGTAGAACTCGTATCGCTCCACATTGGTAGCGACATCTTCTTGGAAGAACGTTTTCCATTTGGTTGTGTGCTTCAGGAATTCCTCTATCTCTCCCTTGTTGAGCTTCGCTTTGTCATTACACTTTTCGTAAATGTTCCACAACCGCTCAATCGGTTCGGGATGCGTTCGGATTGACCAAGGTGAGCGAGGAAACATTTGGTCACTCACTTGTTGGAAAACATCCAAATAGCCGAACCATGAAATCGCCGACATTGCGGCGTCCTTCAGTTCCGGGGGCTTAAGCTCTGGTAAGAGCAGTGAAGAAATGTCCGCCTCGAATTCCTGCTGCTCGCTATTGTTGTAAAATCTCTCTGCCTTCGCGTCTGAATTCTCTCCGTGCATTGCCATGAACATCGGTTGCTCAACGAGTTTGTTTTTGTCGAGATGACCGTGAATGTGGTGGGCGTATTCGTGGCCTACAATAAATCTTATTTATTGGACTACGAGAGCATCGATTTGAAGCTTCAATTCAGGCGGGATAATTCCCCTCGCATCCATGTCGAAGTCGAGTGCTTCCGTCTTGAGCATTGTTCTAATCGCAATTCGTTGCGCCGCCACTCTCACATGACTCGGAACTTCCACCCCGAAATCGAGGTAGGCCATGTTCATGAAAAACAGAAAATACTCCAACGCGCTGGATACAGTGATTATGTCGCCGTAATCAGTCCGTTCACACGCGCCATTGGGATCATTTGAGAACACCAACCCGCCGGTGATGTCAGAACACATCCCTCTTTCCGTCTGACGCAGCGCTGCGACGTAGTTTGAAAACACGCTCTGGTCGAAAGAACCCGTCAGAGACCAATTGTCAGGACTTCGGAGGCAGCGGTTTCGCAGAACTCGGAAAAACCGCATGTGATCCACAGCTGTGTCTGCGCGCAGTTTGAGCAAATAGTCATCCGTGTTCTGCACGTTAAAGATGCGGTCAATTTCTGCTTCCGTGCAAATAGGGCGATAAAATTGCCTTTGGATTTCAGCCTCGGTCACGGTTCAAATCTCCTTGCTTGATAATCCGAACAACTTTTCCACCTTCGCTTTTACCGCTGCATCCATCTTGATCAGCGGCGGCCAGGGACGTTTGAAACCTTCGCTGGGGAGTTTCTTCGTCGCGTCGATCCCGAGTTTGCTGCCGCTGGCGATTTCGCTGGTGGCGTGGTCGAGCACGTCGGACGGGCCTTTGGTGAAGATGCTGTCGCGTTGCGGGTCGGTGTTGGCGCAGAGGCGGAAGAGGACTTCGCTGGTGTTGTGAACGTCCACGTCGTCGTCCACCACGATGAGGTATTTGGTGAACATCATCTGGCCCATGCCCCAGAGGCCGTGCATGATTTTGTAAGCCTGCATCGGGTAGGTCTTCTTGATGCTCACGAAGACGAGGTTGTGGAAGACGCCTTCGGCCGGCAGCGCGATGTCCACGATCTCGGGGAAGTTCATCTTGAAGATGGGCAGGAAGAGTTTCACGGACGCGCCGCCGATGTAGAAGTCTTCCATGGGCGGGATGCCGACGATGGTGGCGGGATAAACAGCGTCCTTGCGGTGCGTGATGGCGGTGACGTGAAATACCGGGTATGGTTCAGGCAATGTGTAGTATCCGGTATGATCCCCGAACGGCCCTTCCATGCGCAGCGGCTCCACCGGGTCGATGTAACCTTCGATCACGATGTCCGCGTTTGCCGGGAC
>JBAYGL010000293.1:0-6769 GCA_041666725.1 Limisphaerales bacterium | reverse complement strand
GGTGGCCCCTCGCCACCCCGATCCGCGAGCCTGGCTCGCGCGGCTTGGCGCATGGGGACGGCATTTTCGCCTGCCCGGCCCGGGAACCCCCACGCCGCGCGAGTTTTCACACAGTCTGTTCAGGCCGCAGAAGCGTGCGCCAGTCAGCGGCGGTTCAAGCGCGCTTTTGCTCCCGGGTCTTTCTGCGGCGTGAACGCCGCGCTCCTCGCGCTTCAACTGCATCGCTCCGGCTGAGGCAATTCTTCGGCGGCAATATCCCGCCGGTGCGTCAGCGCGCGGGCCGCTTCGCACTCGCGGGCATGAAAACCAGCGTGCCCCACTGCCGCAGGTTTGTCCGCTTGTCCCTCTCTCCGGCCCACCAGTCCTCGTGATGGAAGTTGCCGAAGTTTCCGGCACCCTTCGCCTTTTCATCCAGGTCGCCCACCGCGATGTTCAGGCCCATCCGCACCTCCCCCCTGTCACCCGGCGCGAAGAACCTGCCCGGTGCGATCTCAAGGCACGGATCAAACTTCACGGCCCATTCGATGATGTAGCCCTTCCCGTCCGGCTTCCGTTTCGCCACCGCCTCCATCGCGCGCGTTTCGATCCACCGACGGTAATTGTTCCAGGCTGATTCCTTCGCCCGCGGTTCGCCTTCGAGCAGGCCGCCCGTGCCAACGCCTCCGAGCCGCGACTTCGTCAGGTTGCACACCATCTGCCACGACGTTCCGTCGCCCGCTGCGTCTTCGTCACCCTTCCATTTGTTGGAGGCGTTGATCAGCAGCTCCATCTCATCGCCAAACCACGGCCAGCCTTCGCGCGTCAATTCGTGCGCCTTCGGGTTGTTGTCCGGAAGCCAGCGCCCGGTGTCGATGCCGTAGAGCACATCGTCCGTGACCTCGAACGCGAAATACAGCCGGTGCGCGTCATACTTCACCCAGCCCTTGAGCGAGAGGTCCTTCGCATCGGTCGTCCGCGTGAACTCGGGCGTCCATCCTTCCGTGCCGGTGATCGTCACGGCGTCATCCCATTCCCCCGCCGCGATCACGCCGTCGAGCGTCGGCGTCGTGCCGTAATACACGCGCAGCTCCCGCGGCCAGTCGCCGGCAAGGGTGCTGCGGACGACGAGCATCGCACAGAGGATCAGGTTGAGGTGCGTCGTTTTCATGGGGATGATTCCGTTGCGGGTGGGAATGGGTTCCGTGGAGGTTCGGCAGCCCGGCGAGTTTTCGGAAATCGAGCGTCTTGCGACCACGGCGTTCAAGGCGTGCCGTGCCACGCCGGTTTGCGGTTCTTCCCAAACCATTCGCGCAACAACGTGGCGCGCTCCGTCGGCACCGGCTTCGTGTTCGCGCGGTCGTCTCCGTGCTCGACGCTCCAGCCGTCCCACTCGCGGAACGCATGGTAGGTCCAGTCCCAGTCGTGCGACTCGAAAATCTCGATCAAGTCCTTCAGGTAGCGATACGCGCTGCCTTCCGGCGCCCATCGGATGGCGCTGAACTCACCCAGATAAATGTGGGCGCCATACCGTTGCTGGAACTGCACCACCGGTTGCAGCGCCGCCTCCAGCGCGGCCTTGTCCCAGCGCTTGCCGGCGATTTCACCGGGATAGACCCACCGCTTCGATCCGTCGTCGTGGACGCCCTGATGCGTGAACTCATGCGGCAGATACATGTGGACGCTGTAAACAACGCCCGGCACGTCGAGCGGCCGCATCTCCCTCAGTCCATCCGGGTTGCCCCACTGCGCCGGCTCGATGATGATCGCGTGCTTCGGGTCAATCGCACGCACCGCGCGGGCCGTGCGGGCCGCCAGGTCCTGCCAGTCTGACGCCGACTCGGCCACCTCGTCCTCGACCGGCTCGTTGGCAAGGTCGTAACCCCAGACGGCGCGCGAACCCTTGTAACGCCGCGCCATCTTCTGCCAGACCTCGACGAACTTGTCCTGCGCCGCCTTGCTGCTGAACAGGCCGCCATCGCTGCCGACATAGCCGCTGACGGTCCGGTGCCCGCCCGGCGGCGAATGCAGATCCACCACCACCATCAGCCCGTATTTCTCACAGAGCGGCAGGGCCGCATCGAGCCTGGCCAGCTCCTTCTCAAGCCAGACGTCATAGTCCGCCATCGTGAACGAAGTCTCACCGCGTTTCGCGTGGCGGATGATCTGCCAGCGGATCACGTTCGCATTCCACTCCTGGCCGAACGTGCGCAGGCCCGCCTCGTCGATGTTCGGGCTGATCATCGCGCCGCGCAGCCGTGGCAGGTCGTGCCCCTTGAAGACCGGGCCATCCGCGACGCGTGCCGGCGCGGGTGGCAGCCGAGTCCGCCGCACCACGACGCGCACGTTGTCAAACCACGCCTTGCCGCTCACCGCTTCAAGGCCGAGGCTGAGCGTGAGCTTCGTCGCGTCGTCCGGCACGCGCACGATGAACGCGCAGCGCTTCCAGTCGAACGAACCGGTGTCGAGGGACAGCGACGGCCACTGGTTTCCGGCGGGTGCGACGACCGGCACCATGAACTTCACGCCGTTCCACGGCTTCGGCTTTTCGCTGACATTCTCGGCCTTGATCATCGCCGTGATGCTCAGCACGCAGCCGCGCACGCGCTCCACCGGCAGCGCCAGCTGCACCAACGCCGCTTTTTCGACGCAAAGCGCGCCGGCGCTCTCGAAGCCCGCCGCAACCTTCGCCGCACCCGACCAGCCCGCGAGCGCATTCGTGCCTTCAAAATCTGTGGCGAAGATCACGTCGCCCTTTTGCGGTGCCGCGAAGCTCTCGAAGACCACGCTGGCAAGGATAAGGAGCGTCAGCAGGTGAACATTCATGGGGAGCCGCCACGGCTCGAAAGCCGCGCATTGGGAGGATGAACCTGAAAGGGACGCACCCCTCACCCCGTCCCTCTCCCCTCCTCCGAGGAGGGGAGAGGGTGCCCGAAGGGCGGGTGAGGGGTGGCCGGTCATGAAGAGGCTGGGTTTAGTAATTCCGCTTGCGGGCCTTGGTTCTCAACGGCGGCGCCTGGTTGGTGGGCGAAAGTTCCATCGTCATGCCCGGCTGCCACGCGCGCTCCTGCCGGTCCAGCACCAGGCCGCGCTGGATGAGTTCCACCTCGTGGTTGAAGGCCAGCAGGGTCACGGTGCCGGGCAGGTAGGTCGCGTCCTGAAAACGCAGCTGCCCGAACGCGGGCTGCGTGCCCGGCTCCGCAAACCGCACGGTCACGGGCGCGTTGGTCAGCGGGCTGCGCTCGCCGGTGAAGCGCACCTTCACGTCCCGCACGCCGTAGGCGGGCTGGTTCACCACGATGTAGGGCGTGCCGTTGGTCTCCGTCGCGAAGGTCACTTCCCACGGCCCGTGCCGCAGCCGCAGCCGGGTGTCCACGGCGTAAAGGGCGAAGTAACCGACCACCGCGATGACGGCCACGATGGCGACGTGCTTGAGAATGTTGTCCTGCTGCTGCATCGAGCCGGAATCGTCCGGCGGGAGTGAGGGCAAGTCAAGCGGACGACGGCGGCCCGCGAAACACGCGAAAGAACGCGAAATGGGGAAGACCGCCTCACGGTCCGCGGTTGGGTGCTCTGAAATGAAAGTGCGGTAGGGCGAGACCCTGTCGAGCCCACTATCGAGCAAAGCGAGGCGAGCACCGCGAGCATCCCGCCCTGCGCTTCCCATTTGAATCTCGCGCGGCTCGCACCGACTCCGTCGGCAGATAGGGCTCGACGGAGTCTCGCCCTACCAGTGGTCATGGCTCCGGCAGCGTGCGATGCAACGGCGGCCACGCGGCCACAGGCGTGCGCTGGACACGCCGTTACGTCCAGCCCTACTCTCCCGGCGTCAGCCTTGATGGACTGCTGTTGTCGCAGTCAACAAACTGTTAGGCCACTCGACGCACCATGAATCGCGATGATTTCAAGAAGCATGTCGAGCAGACCTTGGAGAGCATCATCCAAGAAGCGGAGCAGCGTGCCGGACGTGCGCTGCCTCGCCGCTATTGTTTCGGCTTCCTCAGTCCGAGCCGTGTTACCGCCGAGCAGGAGCAGATTGTCGAGCATCTCACACAGTTGGTATTCGTTGATGAGGAGCACATCTATCCCTGCTTCGACCTCATCCTTGGGGACATACTTGACGATGGCAGGCTTTTATTTGTTGGCTATCGCGCTCATTACTCGCCGCGACCGTGGCAGCAGAATTACACAGGAAGAGACGGACCGTTTGTTCGGTTGTTTTCACAGCAGTTCTTGGACAAGATTGAAGTTCAGAATCACGACACCACGGCCTAACCACTTGATAGGCTGCGCGCTGGCTTTCTGATACCCCGCTCCAGCAGCTTCACGCCGCGATCTGCTTCCGCGGCGCAAAGTCCGGGCAGCGTTTCGATCCGGGGAACATCTTGTGCGGGTTGCAGCGCTGCGCGGGATTTGAATCCCAACGGGATTCCGTCCCACAGCCCGGGGTTGCGCGGCACGCGCTACCCTGGGTCGTCGTCCCAACGAATGCCCAACCGCAACGCGGTTGCGCCCTTTTCCTTCCTCCACCATCCGCCGGGATTGCCGCAACCCCGTTCGGGGTTGTCTCCCTTGCCGGCACGGTTCCCAAGGTAGCGCGCCACGCGCAACCTTGGGCTGAACGCCGGAATCCCGTTGGGATTCACCTCCGTCTGTGTCCACGCCTACGCCGCAACCTGCCCCGATCAGCGGACGTTGCCATTTAACGCCAAGCCGCAAAGTCGCGGAGACGCAAGGGAGGGCAGCCACTTTTCTTGAAACACACTCTTCTCCGCTTCTTTGCGCCCTTGCGCCTTGGCGTTAAATCGGGACGCCCTCACGCCGCGATCTGCTTCCTCGGCGCAAAGTCCGAGCAGCGTTTCGACCCGGGGAACATCTTGTGCGGGTTGCAGAGTTGCGTGGGGTCGAAGACGCGGCGCAGCATCTTCATCGCCTCCAGGTCGTCGGGCGTGAACTGCCGCGCCATCATGTCGGCCTTCTCCACGCCGATGCCGTGCTCGCCCGTCACGCTGCCGCCCAGCGCCACGCACTTCTCCAGAATCTCCTCGCCCGCCTGCACCGCGCGGCGCACTTGCTCCGGCTCGCGCTCATCGTAGAGGATGAGCGGGTGGATGTTGCCGTCGCCGGCGTGGAAGACGTTCGGGATGCGCAGGCCGTGCTTCTCGCTCGTGGCGCGGATGAAGCGCATGATCTCCGGGAGCTTCGAGCGCGGCACCACGCCGTCCTGCGTGAGGAAGTTCGGGCTGAGGCGGCCGATCGCGCCGAACGCACGCTTGCGGCATTTCCATATCTCCGCGCGCTCGGCGTCGTCCTTCGCCACGCGCACTTCGCGGGACTTGTTCCTCCGGCAAATCTCCACCACACGCGCGGTTTGCTCCTCCAGGCCGGCGGCCAGGCCGTCCAGTTCCACAATCAGCACCGCGCCCGCATCGGTCGGGAAGCCGAAGTGATACGCGGCCTCGACGGCTTGCGTGATCATCTGGTCCATCATCTCCAGCGCCGCCGGCACCATGCCCGCGCTGATGATGTCGCTGACGGTCTGGCTCGCGTCGTCCACGGACTCGAAGATGCCGAGCAACGTCTTGAAGGCCTGCGGTGCGCGGACGAGCCGCACCAGCACGCGCGTCGTGATGCCGAACATCCCCTCGCTGCCGATGAACGCGCCGCGCAGGTCGTAACCGTCAACGTCTTCACCGCCGTCCGGCGTGGTGCCGAGCCAGACGATCTCGCCGTCGGGCAGGACGACTTCGCAGCCGAGGATGTGATTGGTGGTGACGCCGTTCTTCAGCGTGTGCGGCCCGCCGGAATTGGTGCCGACGTTGCCGCCGATGGTGCAGGCGGTCTGCGACGAAGGGTCCGGCGCGTAGAAGAGTCCGTGGGGTTTGGCGGCGGTGGTGACGTGGGCGTTCACCACACCGGCCTCGACGAGCGCGCGGCGGTTGCGCACGTCGAGGTCGAGGATGCGGTTCATCCTGGTGAGTGCAATCATCACGCCACCCGTGCTCGCGAGGACGGTGCCGCTCAAGCTCGTGCCCGCTCCGCGCGGGATGATCGGCAGCTCGTGCCGTGCGCAGACCTTCACGACGGCGGCAACTTCCTCCGTCGTGCGCGGCAGCACGACGACTCCGGGCAGGTGTTTCTCCAGCGTGTAGGCGTCGCACTCATAGACCAGCAAGTCGTGCCCGTGCGAGAGGACGTGCTCCGTGCCGACCAGCCTGCGCAGCTCCGCGATGACGGAGTCGGGAACGACGACGGGCGCGTGGCTGTGCATGGGCGCGGAGTGTAGCGAGGTCGAGCGGCGATGCAAAGGTAGGGTGAGACTCCGTCGAACCCATCTCGAGCGCAGCGAGGCGAGTGAAACGAGCGTCTCCGCACCTGTCAGTCAGCCCGAGATGCTCGCTACGCTCGCGCCGCCTGCGTCGGCAATTGGGGTTCGACGGAGTCTCACCCTACCAGCACGCGGGCTCGCCTCCCCTGCCCCGCCCTGCTACGCCTTTCTCCCGCATGGAACTGCGTGAACTCGCCGAGCGCGTGCTCTTCGCGACGACGCTGGAGGAGAAGCTCCAGTGTCCCGCCGTCGTGACGGACGACCGGCCCGGCTCTGCGCTGGCCGCACCTGCCATTCCCGGCCGCCCAACGGAACTGCGCTTCAAGCCCGCCGGCTCGGGCAAGGCCGAGTTTCCAGGCCTGCACCGCCTCGACGACGAGCGCGAGCGTGGCCGCCTCCTGCACTTCTTCGCCAACCACGAAATGCTCGCCACCGAACTCATGGCGCTGGTGCTCCTGCGCTTTC
>JBAYGL010000292.1:0-6772 GCA_041666725.1 Limisphaerales bacterium | reverse complement strand
TTCCACCGTGAAGCCCGCCGGATCGTTGCGAGGCTCCAGCGTGAGCGGAACGGAGCGGAAGGCGATTTTCTCCAACGGCATCCTCTTCGTGTCGCGCCACGCCTCGGCCATCGCCTGGTAGAGCCGGCCCGCCAGCACGACGCGGTTTTCCCTCATGCCGGGGTTGTATTTGCCGGCGGTGACGTTGCCGCTGCAGCCGGAGAAATAAATCTGCGCGACGCCGGGCAGATCCTCCTGCCGCCGACGACGCGCAAGGCCGGGGAAATCAGCCGACACCTCGCCGCCGCCGTAATAGCTCATGGGGTGGACGGCGTAGTTGCTGAGGGCGGCCAGCGGCGTGTTGCCGTTCCAGAAACTCAGGGTCTTGAGCATCGGATCAATCGTCCCGTCGTCCGCCTGCGCGGCGAGGATGTTGGTGTTCCGGCTCATGCGGCCGTAGGAGACCTTGCCGTCGGGCAGGAGGTAGCGGCGGTTGGACGCAACCTTCTCGACACGCGCCTGGCCGAGGCCGACTTGCGTGACGGACGCGGCGGACTTGAGGCTTTCGCGGAGCGCCTTCGCCACGCGCTGGACGGCTTCCTCGTGGAACTTCACGTCGCACACGGTGCCGGCGCAATTGTGCGCCTTGAGGATTCGCTCGGCTTCGAGGTCCGCAACCGGCGCGTCGTGGACGTGCGTGCTGGAGACGAGCACGCGGACCGGGTCCGTGCCGGCGGCCTCGGCGAGCACGGCGCGCCAGCGGTCGAAGGCGGCGTTGCGGATCTCGCACCAGTCCACCGACACGAGCACGACCGGCTTCCCGCCGCCAAGGAGGACGACGCCCTTCGCGTAGAGCGGGTCGGCGACGGACTTGGACAGCCAGGCACCGCCCATCATGCCGTGCCCCACCGGCACGGTCACGTCGGCCGAGAACGCGGCGAGGCGGAAGCTGGCGGGCTGGGCGGCGGCCCGGGACGCCGAGAACGCGGCGGTGGCGGCGAGGGACTGCGCGAGGAAGGTGCGGCGGGTCGGAGCGGGCATGGGTGAATTCACGCCGCATCCGACGCGCATGGCGAGCGGGAAATTCCGCAGCCGACAAGCCGCGCCGTCACCTCGCAGTCGCAACCTTCAGGTTGCGATTTCATCGCGCGCAGCCTGAAGGCTGCGACTACGGCGCGGCTGGCTAAAAAGAAACAGCCCGTGCGATTTCGCGCAGAAGCTGGCTAATGGAATTGACCAACGATATTTCTGAACCCGGAGTTCGCCCTGAAAACAAAGGGTTTTTTGAAGGTCAATAACTTTTCAGACCGGCTGGCACCGCCATTGCTAAAGGAGCCGTGCGCTGGTCACCGGCAGTCAACAAATGCGTTCCGTCAGGCGGAAGCGCGCGGGAATTCGCCAGCACTTCCGCACGGACCGCCAGAGCGAAAGACACCTAATGAAAAAGATCGAAGCCATCATCAAACCGTTCAAGTTGGAGGAAGTGAAGGACGCCCTCAGTGACATCGGAGTCGAAGGCATGACCGTCACGGAGGTGAAGGGATTTGGCCGCCAGAAGGGCCACACCGAAATCTACCGCGGCTCCGAATACACCGTGGATTTTCTTCCAAAGATCAAACTCGAGCTCGTCCTGCCGGACGGACGCGTGGACGCGGCGGTCGCCGCGATCGTGAAGGCCGCCAAGACCGGGAAGATCGGCGACGGCAAGGTCTTCGTCTCCCCCGTGGACGACGCCATCCGCATCCGCACCGATGAGAAGGGCGACACCGCCGTATAACCCGCCAACCACCAACCCTCCGCAAAACACACTGAACATGAAAAAACTGATTCTCTCCCTGACGTTGTGCTCCGTCCTTGGCGCAACCCTTCTCCCCGCCCGCGCGGCGGATGCGCCGGCCCCGGCCAAGAAGCCCGATCCAACCCTCGAACAGCGCGTGGCCGGCCTCGAAGCCTACATGGGCAACACCGATCCGACCGCGCCCCTGAAGGTCACGACCAAGGGCAAGGACGGCAAGGACGTCACCGCCGTGCCCGACGGCCTGACCACGGTCTCCGTGGGCGTCGCCGGCCCCGGCCACAACGCCTTCCAGATGGTCTGCGCCGCGCTCGTGCTCTTCATGACGCTGCCCGGCCTGTTCCTCTTCTACGGCGGCCTGGTGCGCAAGAAGAACATCCTGTCCGTCATCGCCCAGTGCTTCGGCATCGCGGGCCTGGTGACGATCCTCTGGTATTTCTTCGGCTACAGCTTCGTCTTCGCCGGTGGCGACGGCGCGGGCGCGTGGCTGGGCGACTTCAAGGCCAAGGCGCTGCTCGAGGGCGTCGGCGGCGCGCCCAACACGGACTACTGCTACTGGGTGAGTGAAAACGTGTTCTCCATGTATCAGCTCATGTTCGCCATCATCACCCCGGCGCTGATCCTCGGCGCGATTGCGGAACGCATGAAGTTCTCCGCCGTCCTGCTCTTCGTGACGCTCTGGATGCTCGTGGTTTACTTCCCCCTCGCGCACTGGGTCTGGGGCATCAAGGGCGCGATGAACGGCGTGTGGAACGCGGACGCCAGCATCAAGGCGATCGACTTCGCCGGCGGCACCGTGGTTCACATGAGCTCCGGCTGGAGCGCGCTGATCCTCTGCCTCATGCTCGGCAAGCGCCTCGGCTTCGGCAAGCAGCCCATGCAGCCGCACAGCATGACCATGTGCGCCATCGGCACCGGCATGCTCTGGGTCGGCTGGTATGGTTTCAACGCCGGCTCGGCGGTTGCCGCGGACGGCATCGCGGCCAACGCCTTCACCACGACCACCCTCGCCGCGGCGGTCGCCTCGTTCGTCTGGGCGATGCTCGAATACGCCCTCAAGGGCAAGCCCTCCGTCCTCGGCTTCTGCTCGGGCGCCGTGGCCGGCCTCGTGGTGGTCACCCCGGCCTGCGGCTTCATCACCCCCAGCGGCGCGATGATCATCGGCGTCCTCGCCGGCGTCATCCCGTTCTTCGCCTGCACGAAGCTCAAGGCCGTCTTCGGCTATGACGACGCGCTCGACACGTTCGGCGTCCACGCCGTCGGCGGCACCCTCGGTGCCATCGTGACCGGCATGTTGGCCCGCAACAGCGCCAACTCCAACCTGGCGACGAACCTCAAGGCCTACGTGACCGACTCGCTCTTCCAGCCGCTCCTGATGGAGCAGATCAAGGCGGTCGCCATCACGCTCGTCTGGTCGGTCGTCTGCACCGTGATCATCGGCTACATCGTCAAGGCGGTCGCCGGCCTGCGCCCAACCGAGGAAGTCGAGACCATCGGCCTCGACCTCGCCGAGCACGGTGAAGAAGGCTACCACGGCTGATCGCTGAACGGATCAACAACAACCCGCCGCGCCGGATGCACCCGGTGCGGCGGGTTTGTTTTCAGGGGGAAGGAAAAAGGAGGACGCTGCTCATACCAATTACCGATGAAATCTGGTTGAAACCAGGCGCAGGGAACTGCGCTCCTCCCTCTCCCTTTGCGGAGCAAGGGGAGAGGGCTGGGGTGAGGGGTTGGCCGCGCCGGCGTGGGTGGCCGCACCCCTCATCCGGCCTGCGGCCACCTTCTCCCCTCGCTCCGCGAAGGGAGAAGGAGCAACCCGGCCACCGGTGCCAGTTCCACCAACCTTCACACGGAGTTGGTATCAGACTATCTGGACCACCAGCGCGGAAGTGTTGTCGCGTCCGCAGTTCTTCACGGATTCCTCCACGAGCCTGCGGGCGAGATTGTCACCCGCGGCCGCCTTCACGGGAGTGCGCAGCAACTCGGCCAGCTGCTCATCGAACAGCCCGCCGATCAGTCCGTCCGTGCACAGCAGAAACGCATCCCCCGGCTCGTAGCCCACCGCGCCGACCTGCGGGTCCACGAACTGGTTGCCGCCGCCCAGGGCCTTTTGGAGGACGTTGCGACGCGGGTGTGTGCGGGCCTCGCGTTCGTTGAGCTGGCCGTTGCGGTAAAGCCAGCCCACGTGAGTGTCGTCATGGCTGAGCTGCTTGAACCCGCCCCGGACCGGCACATAGTAAAGCCGGCTGTCACCGATGTGGCCGAAATACATCCAGCCGGGCGTGAACCAGCACAACGTCAGCGTCGTGGCCATCCCGGCGCACTCCTCGTAGCTCTCGCCCACGTAGACCAGCGCCCGGTGAACCTGGTCGAACACCTCCGCCAGCACATCGTTCACGCCGGCATTCATGCCTTTGGCGGCCTGGTGAAAGGAGCGCGGCAGGAGCGTCGTGATTTTTTCCACGGCGATGCGGCTGGCGTATTCGCCGGCCATCGCACCGCCCATGCCGTCGCTGACGGCGAAGGCGAAGTCCGAGCTGGCCATGGCCTCCCCGCCGACCCGACCCAGCCGGCGCGCTTCACGGGCGTCGAACTGGAGGGCAAGAAACGAGTCCTCGTTGTTGGGCCGGACCTTGCCACGATCCGTCCAGGCGGACCATCGCAGGGAGGAGGGCGGAGCGTCGGCTCGATGATGAGTCATTGGGGAGCTGTTTCGGAGCCAGGAAGCAGGGTGGCCAGTTCGAAATCAATCAGGCAGAACCGCCCGTCGGACTGCCGATAGGTGACGTTGCGGATGTCGGGATCGTCGTGACGCACGCCAAACTGTTCCAGCTCGGCGAATATCTCCTGCGTGCGGGGCGCATCCAGATGCTCCACACGCGACCCGCAGTTCGTCGTGACGAGCCGCAGCCGCTCGGGATCCGCCTCCAGGACGCGGGGCACAAACCCGCAGCCGCGCGCCTCCAGATGCCGCAGCACACGCACCTCGTTGGCGAAACGCTCCGCGGCCTTCGGCCCGTGGAAGACCTTTATCACCCGGCCATCAAAGGTCAGGTTCACCGTCGCCCGGAGCGTGTCTTTGACTTTCAGCATTTCGCCATGTCGGGTCCGCGGTCGATTGCGTTTGCGGACGTGGGTGAAAGCATGGCCCGCAAGAGCCGGCGTGGAAAGCGGCTATTCTGTTTGCGCGCAGCCGGAACGATGCACAGCCACCCCGCTCAGGCGAAGTCGTAAACGGCCACCTTTTTCCAGAGCTGTTTGCAGTGCTCCACGAACTTCAGGTGCTCGGGATGCACCTGATAGTCGTCCTGGGCCTGCTTGCTGGGGAATACGAGGTTCAACGCCACCTGGTAGGTCTGGTCCACCACAGGGCGGTGGCTGCCGACCATCTTGCCCATGTGGAACTGCAGCACGCCGGGGATGGGCGCGAGATACTTTTGCCCGCCGGCGATGAGGTCATCGGCGGCCTTCGGGTTGGCGGGGTCGGTCCAGAAAATCACAACGTGCGAAAACATAGGGCTGAAGCCTAGGCGCGGCACGAAGCGGCTGGCAATTGCTTTCCTCGCACGGCAAGGGGCTCGGGAACAACCACACCCCCTCCGGCCTAAAAATCTTTCCCCGCGCGCCGAGTTCCGTTTCAATCCGCTCCATGCAAAGCCGCCTCGCCCTCGTGCTGCACGCGCACCTGCCCTTCGTGCGCCATCCGGAGCACGACCGATTTCTGGAGGAGAGCTGGCTGTTCGAGGCCGTCACGGAAACCTACCTGCCGTTGATCCAGGTGATGGAAGGCTGGCAGGCGCTGGGCATGGAGACGCGCCTCACGCTCACGCTCTCGCCCACGCTCTGCGCGATGCTGCTGGACCCGCTCCTGCAAGACCGCTACGTGCGCCATCTCGAAGGTTTGCTCGAACTGGCCGACAGGGAAATCCACCGCACGCACTGGGACCGCGAGTTCCGCGAACTCGCGTGGATGTATCACCACCGGCTCACCAGCCTGCGCGCGACTTACTTCGCCTACGGCCGCAACCTCGTCGGCGCGTTCCGCAAGTTCCAGGAAGCCGGCCGCCTCGAAATCATCACCACCGCCGCCACGCACGCGCTGCTGCCGCTGCTGAACCACCCGCCCTCCGTCCGCGCGCAAATCCTCACCGCGCGCGACCACTACCGGAGCTGCTTCGGCTGCGATCCGCGCGGCATCTGGCTCCCGGAATGCGCCTACGTCGAGGGCGTCGAGGCCGTGTTGCAGGAGGCGAACATCCGCTGGTTCATCATGGACACCCACGGGCTGCTGCACGCCCGGCCGCGACCGCGCTACGGCGTCTTCGCCCCGGTGCTCACGCCGAATGGCATCGCCGCGTTCGCCCGCGACCTCGAATCCGCCCGCCAGGTCTGGAGCCGCAACGAGGGCTATCCCGGCGATCCTCGCTATCGCGACTTCTACCGCGACGTGGGCTTTGATCTGGATCTCGATTACGTCCGCCCCTACCTGCCCAGCCCGGACCTGCGCGGCTTCACCGGCCTCAAGTATTGCCGCATCACCGGCCCCACGCCGGACAAGGAGGTCTATGACCGCGCCCTCGCGCTGAAGGCCGTGGAGGAGCACGCCAGCCATTTCCTCAACGCCCGCCGCGAGCAGGCCCGCAAGCTCTGCGAAATCATGGACCGCCCGCCGCTCATCGTCGCGCCCTACGACGCCGAGCTGTTCGGCCACTGGTGGTATGAAGGCCCCGACTTCCTCGACCTCTTCGTGCGCAAGGCCTACTACGACCAGCAGGACTTCAAGCTCGTCACGCCCAGCGACCACCTGAAGGAAAACGCCACCCTGCAAGTCGTCCGGCCCAGCCCGTCGAGCTGGGGCGAGGAGGGCTACTGGAAGCTCTGGCTCAACGACACCAACGAGTGGATTCTGCCGCACCTGACCGTGGCGCAGGAACGCATGACCGCGCTGGCCCGCGCGCACCCGGACGCCGCCGGCCTCACGCGCCGCGCGCTGAACCA
>JBAYGL010000291.1:0-6830 GCA_041666725.1 Limisphaerales bacterium | reverse complement strand
GGCGGTGCTGGAGTGCATGGCGGACGGGGTCCGGCTGCAGGAGGTGGCCACGCGCCACGGCGTGTGCCGCAACACCGTCCAGAGCTGGCGCAACCAGCTCACCGAGCTCGTGCGGGCGTTCATGGGTGCCGACGCGCTGCACATGATCCAGCGGACGCCCCTGTGGCGTGAAACCCTGGCCGCCGTGCGGGAGCAGCTGGCGTGTCGGATGGAGCGCCGGGTGTAGGCGTAAGCACCGCGAAACGAGCCGGCCCCGCGAGGGCCGGCTCCTTTTAGCTGTCAGGCCCTCAGCGCGACGCACACGAAGGAAGCAACGAGAACAAGCGCCGGCGGCGATGTCACGGTTTCGGTTTGATGAACATGACTTCTGCGCGGTCGATCCAGCCTTTGCGCAAATCGAGGCGGAACCAGCCGTCGCTGTTTTTCCGATGGATGCGGCAGCCGGAACGCGGGCCGAATTCCTTCAGGTCGTATTGAGCCCAGGTCCTGCCCATGTCGGGCGAGTAGATGATGCCGTTCGCGTAGGTGGAGGCGGGCGCGCAGTGCGTGGCGAGCATCACGCCGTCCTGGACGATCATGTTGGCGGATTCAAACTTGGGATTGAAGAGCAGCGTGTGCTTCGACTTGTCCGCGATGTCCGCCGGCGCGCAGGTGAACACGCCGCGATCATGCTCGGGGCCAACTTTCGGGCCGTTGGCGTCGGCGATCCAGTAGAGCCGGCCGTCCACAAAATTGATCCCGCCGCATTTGAAACGTGAGTCGGAGTTCGCGGAGACGAGGACCTTCCAGCTCCACGCATCCGCCTTCGCGTCGTAGGTGCCGCGCAGCCAGTGGCATTCATGGCTCGGACCGAGATCGTGGTCTCCCGTGCAGGCGTAGAAGGCTTTCTCGGCGGGATTGTAGCTGACGTTGTGAACGTGGCGGCAGAGGAGCGGGTTCGCCGCATCCCCGAGCATGGGCGCATCCGGCGCGGCACCCTTTTGCTGGAACCGCGGATTGCGTCCGAACGAATACGCGATCTTCACGGTCTGGCCGCTGTCGGTGGAGTAGTAGATGTTCACCGGCACCGCGCCCCCGATCACATTGCAGTAGTTGCCCCACACGAGCATCTCCCTGCCGTTCACGTCCCAGACGTGCTCGCCATCAAGGGAATGAAAATACCAGCCGGGGAGCTCCGGGTTCACCGGCTGGTGCGGGAGGTAATCGCCGCCGTCGCGGTTCTTCACGACGATCTGACGATGGGTCTTGAGCTTGTCGGTGCTCAGGAACAGCCGCTCCCGCGTGGCGAAGAGGACGTTCCCGTTTTTCAAGAGGCAGCTCCATGTGATGTTTGCCGCCTCTGCGAAATCCGCGCTGTGCGCCCAGCTCTTCGCATTGTCCTCTGACAGGAAAATCTTGCCCCCGCCGAAACCGAACGCCTTGTTGTCGCGCTGTGAGTCGATGTAAGGGCCGGCGGGTGCGCCGCGATACCAGAAGTGCTTCGTCTCCGCCACGTCCGAGATCGCGGCGTCGAGTCTGCCAGGACGCGACAGAATAATACTGCCCGCAGTGGCTGCCGTGGCCCCGAGCCACCGGCGGCGCGTGAGTGATGAGGGTTTCATTTTGGGAGGAATGAGGCGTTGCGGCGAATGCTAGCGCATTGGGGCTTCGTGTCCACCCTCACAACTTGGGCGGCTCGGTCAACCACGCGATGAACGGCGAGAGCCGGCCGCAGTCCGGGCAACCCGTCGCGGGAAACTGCTCCCCGCAGTGCGGGCACATGGCCCCGGTGACGAAGGTGTCGAAGGCTTGCCGGCACTTCCCACACTGCCAGAGCGGTCCCCGGGGCGGCGCAGCGTGACACATCGGGCAGGCGAACCCCGCGTGGCGCGGCAGTTCCTGAACGCGGGCCAGCACCTGCGCAGAGCGGAACCCGCGCCAGCAACCCAGCGCGATGAACACCGTGAGAATGCCGAGCCACACCGACTCCGACCAGACCGCCACGGCCAGCAGGCACGCCGCGCCGGCCAGGCCCAGCGCACTGGCGACCCGCAGGCTGCGCGTGCGACCGCAGGCGAACCACAGGAGCGAGCGAAGCATCTGTCCGCCATCCAGCGGATAGACCGGGAGCATGTTGAAGACGAGCAGGAACAGGTTGATGAACCACACCGCCCGCAGACATTCGATGACATCCGGCGGGCCGCCAGCCTTCGCCAGGGCGATGAAGCCGCCCAGCACCGGCACGAGCAGGACGTTGACGAGCGGCCCTGCGGCGATGCTCCAGAGCGTTGCGCCCGGCCGGGGCGGTGGGTTGACGTAGGCCACGCCACCCAGCGGCCAGAGCACGATCAGGTCGGCCTGGCCGCCCACCTGGCGGCAGGCCAGCGCGTGGCCGAACTCGTGCATCATCACGATGGCGAACAGGGTCAGATACTCCACCGCATTCCAGACGGGGGAGGTGTATTCGCCTTTTCGGCTGGTGACCTGATACGCGGCGACCAGGAACCACGACCAGTGGAGATACAGGTCAATCCCCGCCAGGCGGAACAGATGGAAGGAACCTTGCCGGGTGGGCGTCACGGGCGAAAGCCATACCAGATATGCCGGCCTGCACCAAGGGAATGCTGGCCCCCGCGCGATGGCCTGCGATCCGGGGTTATAAACCTTTGACGGAAGCCATTCCTGTTCGCCGGGACCCTGTTCCGGTGCCTGCCCCAACCCAACCAACCCACAGCGGCTCCGGTCCATCCGGGCCGGGGCCGCCGTCCACGAAAGGAATCTTGAACCCTGAAACCCTGCCATCCCTCCTCGTCCTGCTCCTTGTCATCCTACAGCGACCACGAATCCAGCGAAACTGAAGACAGCGAGACCAGCTACAGCCGAGGCGATGTTCGCAACACCGTGCTCGCCTTCCTGGGGACCGGCATCCCGGGCTGGTGGCGCAACTGTAAACAACAACCATGAAACTCATCCAACTCAACCAGACCCAACTCAGTGAAGTGAAAGACGTGCCCGGCCTGCTCCAGTGCCGGATCGAGTATGAAGTGAAGACCGCCAAGGGCCGGCTGGAGTATGCGGGCCCCAAGTTCACGCCGGAGATGTGGCATCAGGTGATGTCCTTCTTCCGGTGGACGCACAAGGAGATGCGCAGCGAGAGCCAGGTGCGGCTCTATGTGAACCCGCGCCTTGGGCGCTGGGGCGCGTGGGCCTTCCCGCAGGAGGCCTGCACCGGCATGAGCGCGCGCGAACTGACCGTGGTGGAGACACCGGAACAGGCGCGGCAGCGCTTCGCCTCATGGCAGTCGGAGCCCTCGGAAGGCTGGGGAGCGAGAAGGAGGGAGGCTGCCGCGAGGCGGATTCCCTTTCTTTACCTGGTTGGTCGCACGGATCTGTGCGCCACCATTTCGCTACAACAACTTTTCCCTGTCGGTGGATACCAGGTAATTCCGCTCTCCGCCGATCCTTATCGGTGTCCAACCGATCAGCGGTTTCATCTGGTTGACCGGGCGGTTTTCAAGATAAGTTCCAGTGCTTCCAAGATCCTAAATCCAGGCATCATCCTTGCAGTTCACGATCAGACAATGCGCATCGAGACGGCCGCTCCGGCCGCCACCCCCACGTCGTCGTGGCCCCTGTCCGCTCCCACGGTCCTCAGTGCATGTTGCGCCGGGTCGAGTTGGCAGGTGATCAACTCGGTCACGACGGTGGTTTCTATCACGCTCGTGGTGGAGGTCACTTGTGCCTGCACACACAGGCGCGCCGGCTCTCCGGGGATAATAGTCGCAGCATGTCGGCTTGGGCAGTGACAATTCCACGCACGGATTTTTAGATCCAACACCCACCGTAGTGTTCAAGCCACGGCTGATTTTTCAAAGTGCAGCCAAAGGAAAACACCCAACAGGCACCCGGTATTTCGCCGCATCAACCGGAAAGCCACGCACGCTTTCTGACAGGCCCCAATGTCATGGAAGCAGGTGAACACCCCATGGCGAATGCGCGGTCGCACCGCCTACTCTCTTTGTCCTTCCTTGGCCTGCGCGACATCGAAAGAAAGGCCCGGGAGTGTGAACAGCCTCGCAGACCGCACGTGAGAGCGTTGTGGCGCTCCCTCGAGCGGTCGGTGGTTGGTGAAAGACCGGGGAAGATCGGTCGTGGCCTGAAGAACATCAACAAAATGGAGCCAGCAACTATTCCTGACAGCGGCTCCGGCGCGGGGTCGAGCGTGACCGAAGTCCGGCGCAAGGAAGCGCTCCTGAAGGCGGGTGCCTTGCAGGACGCCATTTTCAACAGCGCCAATTTCTCGAGCATCGCCACCGACGCGAGGGGCGTCATTCAGATTTTCAACGTCGGCGCGGAGCGCATGCTGGGCTACGCCGCCGCCGACGTGATGAACAAGATCACCCCGGCCGACATTTCCGATCCGCAGGAAGTGGTCGCGCGCGCCAAGGCGCTGAGCGTCGAACTGGGCACGCCGATCACGCCGGGGTTCGAGGCGCTTGTGTTCAAGGCCTCGCGTGGGATTGAGGACATCTACGAGCTGACCTACATCCGCAAGGACGGCAGCCGCTTCCCGGCCGTCGTGTCGGTCACGGCCCTGCGTGACGCCGAAAAGGTGATCATCGGCTATCTGCTCATCGGCACCGACAACACCGCGCGCCAGCAGGTCGAAGAGGAGCGGAAGAAGCTCGACCAGCGTTTGCGCGACCAGCAGTTCTACACGCGCTCTCTCATCGAATCCAACATCGACGCGATCATGACCACCGATCCGCTTGGCATCATCACCGATGTGAACAAGCAGATGGAAACGCTCACCGGCTGCACGCGTGACGAGCTGATCGGTGCGCCGTTCAAGAACTGCTTCACTGATCCTGAGCTGGCTGAAGCCGGCATCAAACGGGTGTTGAACGAGAAAAAGGTCACGGACTATGAACTGACGGCGCGGGCTCGCGATGGCCGGGAAACCGTGGTGTCCTACAACGCCACCACCTTTTACGACCGGGACAGGAGGCTTCAGGGCGTCTTCGCCGCCGCGCGCGATGTGACCGAGCGCAAGCGCTTCGAGCAATCGCTTCAGGAGGCCAACCGCATGAAGAGCGAGTTCCTGGCGAAGATGAGCACGCATGAGCAGCTCCGCCAGCTGCTGGCGCACAGCCCGGCGGTCATTTATACACTCAAGCTGGATGGCACGGGTGATTTTCCCCAGGTGGTCAGCGACAACATCACGTTGGTGCTCGGTTTCTCCGTCGCGGAGACGGCCAGTCCGGCATGGTGGCTGGAGAGCCTGCACCCGGAGGACCGGGAGCGGGTGCTGGCCGTGGTCACCAACGGTCTCAAGGGCGACGGCTACTCGACCGAATACCGCATCCGCCACAAGGACGGAACCTTCCGCTGGATGGAGGACAACACCCGCGTGGTGCGGGATGCCGCCGGCCTGCCCAAGGAACTGGTCGGCGTGTGGACGGAGATCACCGAACGCAAGCGGGCCGAGGAGTCGCTGCGCCAGGCCGAGGCGAAATACCGTTCGATCTTCGACAATGCCGTCGAGGGCATTTCACAGGTCACCTCGGACGGCCACCTCATCACGGCCAATCCCGCGCTGGCCCGGATGCTCGGCTTCGGATCGGTGGACAAGTTGCTGGCCGGCTCGCTGTCCCTGGGCCGCGATGTTTATGTCAACCCGGCGGACCGGACGGCATTCCTTCGTTTGATTGAGAAGAACGATGTCAGCAACGGTTTCCAGTGCCAGTTCAAGCGGAAGGACGGACAGGCCATCTGGGTTTCGCTCAACGGCCGCACGGCGCGCGACGCGAAGGGGCTGGTCCAGTTCTACGACATCACCTGCGAGGACATCACCGAGGGCCGGAAGCTGGAGGAGCAGTTCCGCCAGTCGCAAAAGATGGAGGCCGTCGGCCAGCTCGCCGGGGGCATCGCACACGATTTCAACAACATCCTCGGCGCCATCATCGGCAACACGGAGCTGGCCAGGGCGGACGCGCAGGCCAGCCCGGCAACACTGGATTGCCTTGAGGCGATCATGCAGGCCGGCCATCGCGCGTCGGATTTGGTGCGGCAGATCCTTGCTTTCAGCCGCCGGCAGGAACAGCAGCGCCAGCCGATGCAGTTGCAGTTCGTCGTGAGGGAAGCGCTCAAGCTGCTGCGCTCCACGGTGCCCGCGACCATCGAGATCAAGACTCACCTGGCCGACACTCCGACCGTGCTGGCCGATCCCTCCCAGATTCACCAGGTGGTCATGAACCTGTGCACCAACGCCGCGCAGGCCATGCGGGGCAGGCCCGGAGTGCTCAAGGTCGAGCTGGACGAGGTGGAGGCCGACGCCGGCTTCGCGCAAACCCATGCCGACCTGGCTCCCGGCCATTATGTGCGCCTCACCGTGGCGGACACCGGCTGTGGCATGGACCGCGCCACGCAGGAGCGCATCTTCGAACCCTTCTTCACCACCAAGCCGCCGGGCGAAGGCACCGGTCTCGGGCTGTCCGTGGTGCATGGCATCATGAAGAGCCACGACGGCAGCGTCTCCGTTTACAGCCAGCCGGGCGAGGGCACCACGTTTCACCTCTATTTCCCGGTCTTGAATGCCGAGGTTGCCGCGCCTGCGGCCGCATTGGCACCGGTGCCGCGCGGTCACGGGGAACACGTCCTTTTCGTGGATGACGAGCTGGCGTTGGTGCAGCTCGGACGGAAAGTCCTCGATGGGCTGGGCTATCAGGTAACGACGAAGAGCAGCGCCTCCGAGGCGTTCGCCATCGTGCGCGATCAGCCGGATTATTTTGATCTCGTCGTCACCGATCTGACCATGCCGGGCATGAGCGGAGCCGATCTTGCCCGCCAGC
>JBAYGL010000290.1:0-6839 GCA_041666725.1 Limisphaerales bacterium | reverse complement strand
GCGATTCCGTGGGCGGATTTGAGCGGCAGCCATGGGTGCCCTTGACGGCGCGCCCGATCCAATTGCAAAAAAAGTTGGTGCGTGCTACATCAACGCCAGCATTTCTATGAACAACGAACCCCCGTCGAAGCCGTCGAATCGCCTGCCGTTCGTCCGCAACTGGATCAGCCTGGTCGGCCTGATAATCCTGCTCGGGAGCGTATTCGCTTTCATCCTGCTGTTCGTCTTTGAGTTTTTTGCCAAGCGGCAGAATCCCTACGTCGGCATTTTGATGTTCGTGGTGGCGCCGGCATTTTTCGTCCTCGGCCTGTTTCTCATGGGCCTGGGCCGGATTCTCTACCGGAGGCAGGAAGCCCATGCTGCGGGACGCGAGTTCAAACCCACCTTCCTCATTGATCTCTCCAACGAGCGGCATCGCCGCCGCCTTGGAATTCTCGCCCTCGGCGGGGTGGTTTTCCTGCTGATCAGTGCTGTCGGCAGTCACGAGACATATCGCATCACCAGTTCCGTGCAGTTTTGCGGCCAAGCCTGCCACGCGCCGATGGAGCCGCAATATGTGGCCTACCAACACTCCCCTCATTCCAAGGTCGA
The DNA here is from genome assembly GCA_041666725.1 of Limisphaerales bacterium. Lineage (GTDB taxonomy): Bacteria > Verrucomicrobiota > Verrucomicrobiia > Limisphaerales > SXTU01 > SXTU01. The sequence goes on along the minus strand of JBAYGL010000290.1, from coordinate 6,248 downwards.
ATGCACCGAATGCCACATTGGCTCCGGCACGGGCAACATGCTCAAGGCCAAGTTAAACGGCGTCCACCAACTGGTCTCGATGATCACTGGTGATTACTCGAAACCGACCAAGTTGAGTGGCAAGATCGCGATCAATCAGTCGACCTGCGAGCAATGCCACTGGCCTCAGCGCTATGTGGGAAACGTGGAGCGCTCTTTCAACCACTACCTGGCTGACGAAACCAACAGCACTTTTTCCGTTCGCCTGTTGCTGAAAGTCGGCGGCGGCGACCCCACGCACGGCCCTCCGGGTGGCATCCACTGGCACATGAACATTGGCAGCAAGGTCGAATACATTGCCACAGACGCGGAACGGCAGGACATCCCATGGGTTCGCATCACCCACAGCAATGGCGAACAAACGGAATTCCGCCGTCCGGAATTCAAGGATGATACGAGCAAACATAACATGCACGTCATGGACTGCATGGACTGCCACAACCGGCCGGCCCATCAGTTCCGCGCGCCTAACGACGCCGTGGATCTGGCCCTTTACCTCGGGGCCATCAGCACCAATCTGCCCAACATAAAAAAGGAGGCCGTCCAGGCGCTGATCGGGGCTGCGGCGACGCAGACCGAAGGCATCCAGAAGATCGCCGAATCCATGCGGAAGTCCTATCCCGCCCGTCCGGAGCCGGAGGTGAAGCAGGCCATTGCCGCTGTCCAGGACATCTACCGTCTGAATTTCTTTCCCCAGATGCAGGCAGATTGGCGGACGCACCCCAACAACATCGGCCATAAGGACTGGCCCGGTTGTTTTCGCTGCCACGACGGCCTCCACAAGACCGCTGACGGCAAGAAAAAGCTCGGTGCCAGCGACTGCAATTCCTGCCACATAATCCTCGCCCAAGGCAGCGGGGAGGAACTTAAGAAACTCAGTGTCAATGGGCACAACTTCTTCCATGTGGACGCGCCCTATTCCGACTTCGACTGCAACAAGTGCCATACCGGCGCGATCCCCCGTTGAAGTTGATCTCTGCCGCAGGCCGGCGGGGAACTGCGGCGACTTTGCGACATGGCACGATGCCGAGGAATTCGGCAGCGCGGCCCTGGGGATCAGCCCCGAGGACTATCACCAGCGCATCTGCCGGTTTGCAGATCAGATCAGCACGATCTCAGGCGCACAGGCGTAGGCGCTGAACGGCTTCGCCGGTGTTTCGTCCGTGTTGCGCTGTCAGCCTCTTTCACTTCTAATCCCCCCGTGCCAACACCCGTTATCAGCGTCGCGCAGATGCGTGAGTGGGAGCAGGCGACGTGGACGACCGGTGTGTCGGAGGAGTCGGTCATGCGCCGTGCCGGGCAGGCGGTCGCGCGAAGCGCGCTGCGGCTGACGGGGGCCGGTGACGAAGTTCTCGTGCTCGCCGGCAGGGGGCACAATGGCGACGACGCGCGTTTTGCATCCGGGCATCTGGCCGGGCGCCAGGTTCGCGTGCTGAATGTGACGGACCCGGCGGCGGTCATTGCGGAGGTGCGCGGCTACGAGGGGGCACTCATCGTGGATGGACTCTTTGGCATCGGCTTGAGCCGTCCGTTGGAGGGCGGCTGGCTCCAGCTGGTGCAGACATTGAACCAGTCCCGCGTCCCGATCCTTGCAGTGGACGTGCCGTCGGGTCTGGACGCTGACACTGGCGAGCCGCTGGGCGACGCGGTGCATGCGTCTGCCACGGTCACGTTTGGGGCGATGAAGCGCGGGCTGTTGCGGCACAGGGCCGCGCCGTTTACCGGACGGCTTGAAGTGGCTATGGAGATAGGGCTTGTGCCGTGCCCGTTTCATACGGGGTTGAACTGGACGTTACCGGAGGATTTCGCTCATTTCCCACCGCCACGTCCGGTTGAAGGACACAAGGGGACTTTCGGCCATCTTGTCATCATCGCGGGAAGTCAGGGTTACCACGGGGCGGCGGTGCTGGCGGCTCGTGGAGCGCTGCGGGCGATGCCGGGGCTGGTGAGTGTCTTCACGACGGAGCGCGCATATCCGGCCGTCGCGGCGCAGCTTGCACAGGCGATGGTGCATCCGTGGACGAAGGACACCCCGCTGCCGAAATCGTGCTCCGCAATTCTGATTGGGCAGGGGCTGGCGGGCGGGGATTTGCCAAAGCCGTTGGTTCAGGAGGCGATTTGCCTGTGGCAGGAATCGACGCTGCCGGTCATCGCGGACGCGAGTGCGCTGCGTTGGCTGCCGCGAGTGTCGGCACGGTCTGGCGCTTTGCGTGTTGTGACGCCGCATCCCGGAGAAGCTGCGGCGATGCTGGGGAGCGGAACCGCCGACGTGCAGGCCGGGCGCGAGGAGACGGTGGTGGGAATATCGAGGGCATGGGGTGGTTGCTGGGTGGTGTTGAAGGGGCGGCAGACGCTGGTCGGGCGGGAGGGCGGCGACTTGTTCGTGAATTCCTCGGGTAATCCGCAGCTTGGCCAGGGCGGCAGCGGCGATGTGCTGGCGGGTTACCTCGGCGGCTTGCTCGCACAGCCGCTCTTGAGGGATGACGCCGGGCTGGCCATCCGTCATGCGGTGTGGGAGCACGGTCATGCTGCGGACGTGCTGTCAGCGCAACAACGAGTATGGGGAATGCGCGAACTGCTTGGGTTGCTCGGTAATTCCAGACCGCCGGGACGATGATGCTGATCAGTCATGGTCAAACGGTTCTACGAAACTTTACCCGGTTACAGGATCGACTTTTTACTCGCATTTGGCACGGGCAGGTGAATTCTTCCCGCATCGCGCGGCAGCATGGCTGATGCGGCGTGTGAGACGTCGTCCGCCAGCCCTCCGGGTGAAACAAACAAGTCGTCAGAGACGACAGCCAAACATGGACACTTCAACCGAACCAAAGACAGGTGGAGCCGAGAAAAAAGTGCCACCTCCCCCAAAGCAGGAAATCCAGTGGCACAAGGCGTTGTTCTGGCATGGCGTTGGGTTCGTCACGATGGTCATCGTCCTGTGGGCCGACAAGATTTTCGACCTCTGGCAGCACCTCGGCGTGGGCGAAGAAAACAGGGAGTCGTATCTCGAGGTTTCGGCCAAATCCGGCGTGGTCGTCCTGCTGTGGATGTTCTCGGCCTACAAGATATACCTCATCGTCTCCCGCCTGAGCTACCTGGAGTCCTTCCTCCATGTGTGCGCGTGGTGCCGGAAGATCGAGGTGGAGCAAAAGTGGCTGACCATCGAACAGCATTTTGCCCAGCACACCGGGGTGAAGGCGTCGCACGGCATCTGCCCGGAATGCGCGAAAAAGCTGGAGCAGGAGTATTCCCAGTCGGGCTAGGCCCCGCCTGCCGCCTTCCATCACGTTCAGTTCTTCTCGACGGGCAGGAACACCGTGAAGGTCGCTCCCTGGCCCGGCTGCGTCTGCACTTGTATCCCGCCTTTTGCCTGCGCAACGAGGCGGCGCACGATGGCAAGGCCGAGCCCCGTTCCTTCCCCTGGAACTTTGGTGGAGAAGTAGCTCTCAAAGATTTTTGGCAGGATGCCTTCCGGGATGCCGGGACCCGTGTCCCGCACATGGAGGGCGATCAGTGGAGGTTCGTTGACGAAGCCGTCACGGTTGACGAACACGCACCGGGGCGAGTCTGCAAGCGTGGCGTGAGGAACCGGATCGTCGTGGTATTCGGCAAACACCTCCACCTGGAGCGGCGAGGCGGACGCCTGGAAGGCGTTGGTGATCAGGTTCAGGAGCACCTGGATCAAATCCGTGCCGTTCATGAGGACGGGCAGATCAACGGGCATGAGATGCACGCTGAGCTGGTGTCGTCTGCCGCTGGGATTTGAGCGAAGCAGCTCATGCACGTCCGCCAGCGTCTGGTTGAGACGCACGGCGTGCTTTTGAGTGGAGCGCTCGCGGGCGTAGTTCAGGTAGCGGCGGGAAATCTCCATGCACCGCGCGACCTGCAGGTTGACCCGGGCGAGCTGTTCTTTCACCGCGGCGGTCTCGCCGCCGCGCGTGGACTCCAGGTCCATGCCGACCATCTGAAGCATCACGGAGACGGCGGTCAGGGGGCTGCCGATGTCATGCATGACGCTGGCGTAAATCTCATTCTGCGTGCGGGCCATTTCGCCTTTGATTTCGATGTTGCGCATTTCCTCCTGCAATTCCTGAATGCGCATGGAGCCGTCCGTCATCGCATCAGACAATGCCCGGCGCTGGATGGCGTTGGCGACGGCGTCGCGAATGACGGGGATTTCAAACGGCTTGGTGAGATAGTCGCAGGCGCCGTGACGGAGCGCCTGCCGCGCGGTTTCGATCGTCTCGTAGGCCGTGAGCATCACCACTTCGATGCGGGGGTTGAGCTGCTTGAGATGTCCCAGCAGTTCCGTGCCGGACATGCCGGTCATGCGGATGTCCAGAACGGCGGCGTCCACACGCCGGCTCTTCATGATCTCCAGCGCGCGCGGGCCGCTGTCCGCGAGCACCACGTCGTAAAGTTCCTTGAACACCACGCGCAGTGACTGGCGAGGCCCATCCTCGTCATCCACGATGAGCAGGGTCGGACGTGGTGCGGCGGCTTCAGAAGCGGAAGCCGACTGCAGCGGTGATGGCGTGGCTGAGGAATGTGTAGCGACCATTGGAGGATTGGGCTAGGGCGGGAACCGGAGGAACTGGCACGGCCAGGCTGTTGCCGCTCACGCTCCGACTGGGCCCCCACGCCAACTGATACGCCACATCCCAGCTCACGCGAGCCTGCTGACGACCGACACCAACACTGAAAATATGCCGGTCCGAATCCGGCACGAGCGGCGAGAACCCGGCGTCCGGCACGGAGTTCTCGCTGAAGATGTAACCCGCGCTCGCCCGCCAGCCGCCCTCGAACCGGCGCGTCGCGCCAAACTCGTAGAACCAGCTCGAACGCCAGTTGAACGGCACCCCGACCGTGCCGCCCGGCTGCACGAAGTCCACCGTCGTGAGCCGGCCCCACTCCGTCCAGTCCGCGTTGAACTCGAAGTTCCACTCCGGCGTCGGACGGAACGAATAGCCAAACACGGCGTGGCGCGGAAAGGGGATCGTCGCACTGCCCGCGCCCCGCCCGTCGAACGGCGCCCCCGCCCCCGTGGTCGTCGCGGAGCCGGTGAAATTCAACGTCGTCGGACTCCGGTAGTTCACCCCCAACGAGTGCTGCTTGAGCGGCTGCCACAACAATCCAAGGTTGAACCCCACGTCCGTGTCGTCGCCCCTGAAACGGTTCACGCTCGCGGGGGCGAAGGTGAACGCCTGCTGGCGTATTTCCGTGTCCGCATAGTTGAGCGTCAGCCCGGCGGCCAGGGACAAGGTTGGATGCACCTGCCACGCTGCGACCGGGTTCAGCGTGAGATAGGTCATCTTGCCGTAAACGACCCCGAAGTCCGGGTTGCCCGGCCACTCCAGGGCCAGCCCGTAAGGCGCGTAAAGCCCCACGCCGAACGCCAGCGGCTGGTCCTTCATCCCGTAGGCGTAGTAGAGCTGCGGAGCGAAATCCACCCGGCTCTTCGTGTCGAAGCGTGCGCCCGTCGGCGAGGTGAACTGGGAATCCAGCGCGATGGCGTAGGCACCGATGCGCAGGTGATGCCCTTCCAATTGTGTCAGGCCGGCAGGGTTGTAATAAATGGCCGAAGGATTGTCCGCCGTCGCGGCAAAGGCGTTGCCGCGCGCCGTGGCGGCGGGATCCTGATCGGCGATGCGGAGCCCGAGTGCCCAGGCCTGGCCGTTCAGCCCGCCCAGACACATCCCGCCCAACACCACGAATGAAGCTGTCCTGCCGCTGCCGGTTGGTGACACGACCGGAAGTGTCGGACATGACGCGTCGGCGCGGCAAGCAGGATTTCTCTCCGGAATTTCATGCGAGAATTTGACTGACTGTTTCGTGCGCTTGTGCCAAGCCTCTTGCGACGTAGGTCGTCTTAGCGAGACATCATGGAAGCGGGCCCCAACCACGCGCCCTCCACGCAGGAGGAGAGCAGCACTTTTCACCTGCTGCGCGTGGCGGCGCAGCACGGCCTCTCTCCGGAGCAGGCGCTCCAGTTGCAGCGCGTCTCGTCTGACACGCATGATTATCACGCCTCCATCATGGTCGTGGAGGACGACGATGCGATGCGCGCCGCGCTCATGCTCACGCTCCGCTCGCTGGGCTACCAAAACCTGTCCGAGGCGGCCGACGGCGAGAGCGCGCTCGCCGCGCTGCGCGAGCGTGAGTTTGACCTGATGGTGCTCGACATCCAGATGCCCGGCATGGACGGCTTC
>JBAYGL010000289.1:0-6843 GCA_041666725.1 Limisphaerales bacterium | reverse complement strand
CGCGTCCGGCTCCGGCAAATCAACGCTGCTCAACGTCCTCGGCTGCCTCGACCGCCCCAGCGGGGGCAAGTATTACCTCGGCGGCGAGGACGTCGCGACGATGGACGACGACTCGCTCTCGGCCTTCCGCGGCCGGACGCTGGGCTTCGTCTTCCAAAGCTACAACCTCATCCAGCAGCTCACCGTCATCGAGAACATCCACGTCCCGCTTTTCTACCAGGGCCGCGATCTCTCCACCTGCCTCGAACATTGCGAACGTCTGGCGAAGATGGTCGGACTTTCCGATCGCCTCGATCACCGGCCCAAGCAGCTTTCCGGCGGCCAGCAGCAGCGCGTCGCCATCGCCCGCTCGCTGGTGAACGACCCGCTCCTCATCCTGGCCGACGAGCCGACCGGCAACCTCGACTCCAAGACCGGCGTCGAAATCCTCGACACCTTCGACCGCCTCAACGCCGAGGGCAAAACCATCGTCCTCGTCACCCACGGCGACGAGGTGGCCGAACGCGCCCAGCGCGTCGTCCACATGAGGGACGGCGTCATTGACCGCGAGATCATCAACCGCCCGCGGCCGGTTATCGCAGCAGCCGCGCCGCGCTGAATCCGGGCGCACCCACTCCATCTCTCGTTGGCCCAAGCCGAGTCTGAAGGCGTTGGAATGCGGCAACAGGCGCGGGGGGGGCGGGAGTTACTTGCAGGCAGCAAAACGCGTGTCGCCTACTTCGTCTTCGATGCCGGCAAAGGAACATCCTTCGGAACGTCCCAACCCCACCCGCTCGGCTCTGTGTGCTTCTTCCATTCTAGCGGGATGGTGACGGCCTTCCCCGGCCTCGCGATCTGCGCCTTGTATTGCTTAATGACCGCTTCCGCTCCGGACTTGGACAACCCACCCACCAAAGAAGTCAGCGACCAGACGAGATCCTTCTTCTCCTGCCACTTCTTTCGGTAGTCAGGGCTCATGTATGAACCCGTGTCGTCGTATTCTCTGTCCTTCCGGTCCAAGATCAGGATGGCGTTTCGCTCGTCATAAGGAGCGAAAAGAGAGGCGTGCAGACCAAGCGTGGAAGAAGGTGCCAAGAACATCACATACAGTGTCCCAACTTTCGGTTCGAGTATGAGCGGCCCATTGTTCATTCCTGCGTGAGCTCCTGACTTGCGCACCGCAAGCATGGCAACGTTGATTGTAGCTGCCGTGTGCTTGCCTTTGAGAACCGAGCCGACATTGCATGTGACTCGGAGCCATTGGAATACAATCGCGTCGAGCGTTGGATAGCTCAGCGAAGTTTCAATTCCGGTCGGTTCAATCTTGAGCACCTCGCCCGTGACAGCTAACGGTGCCAACTCGAACAATTCAGGAATCGTCGGATCACGAACGGCCCGCGCGGAAGCCACTTGGACAAGGCTCAAAACGAGGGAAAGGATGACCAACGGTTTCATTCGTGTATCACCATGGGATTGCGACCGCGAGAACCGCAGCCCATCCCATCCGACCGCGCACCCTGTTCCGGACCCTGCCCGTTGTCCAGCCTCCGGCGCAGTTCCCATCCTACTTCAACCACTCCGCGACGCTCTCGTTGGCCCAGATGTCTGATACCTTCTGCCGTGAGCGGACCACGGAGGATTTGGCACCGTGGACGAGCACTTCAACCGGGAGGGAGCGCGAGTTGTAGTTCGAGCCCATGACCGATCCGTAGGCGCCGGCGCTCAGGAGTGCGAGACAATCGCCTTCGCCCACCTTCGGCAGCGGACGGTCCTTGCAGAAGTAGTCGCCGCTTTCGCAGATGGGGCCCACCACGTCCGAGGAAACGGTCGCGCCGGGCCTCTTGGTGACGGGGACGATCTCGTGATAGCTGTCGTAGAAGGCCGGGCGGATGAGGTCGTTCATCGCGGCGTCCACGATGACGAAGTTCTTCCTCCCGGTCTTCTTCACATACTCGACGCGTGTGACGAGTATGCCGGCGTTGCCGACGATGAAGCGGCCCGGCTCGATGAGGATGCGCAGGCCCAGCGGCTTGAGCAGCGGCACGAGGCACGCGGCGTAAGTGTCCGGCGTGAGGATGCCCTTCGCCGCCGCGGTCTGCCACCACGCGGGATCGCCGCTGGCGAGGGCGGGGTTGTAGATGATGCCCAGCCCGCCGCCGATGCTGAAGAACTCGAAGTTGTATTTCGCCTTCAGCCTGGTGACGAGCGGCAGGAGCTTCTTCACTGCCGCCTCGAAGGGCTTCACGCTCGTGAGCTGCGAGCCGATGTGCGTCTGGATGCCGCGCAGGCGGAGGTTCCTGAGCTTGGCGGCGCGGGCATAGACGCCCTCGACCTTCTCGAAGGCGATGCCGAACTTGTTCTCGTAGGTGCCGGTGGTGATCTTGGCGTGCGTGCCGGCGTCCACGTTCGGGTTCACGCGCACGGCCACGGGGGCGATCTTCTTGAGCCGCGCGGCGACCTTGTTGATGCGCTGCAACTCCGGTTCGGACTCGCAGTTGAAGCAGTAGATGCCGGCCTTGAGCGCGAACTCGATCTCCGCCTCCGTCTTGCCCACCCCGGCGAAGACGCATTTGGCCGGATCGCCGCCGGCGGCGATCACGCGGCGCAACTCACCCTCGCTCACGGTGTCGAAGCCCCCGCCGGCATTGGCGAGCACGCGCATGACGGCCTGGTTCGAGTTGGCCTTCATCGCGTAGCACACGAGGTGGTCCAGCGGCGCGAGCGCGTTGTCGAGCTTGTCAAAGTGGTCTTCGAGCGTGGCCTGCGAATAGACGTAGAGCGGCGTGCCGTGCTTCTTCACGAGCGACGCGATGGTGACGCCTTCACAACTCAGCTCTTTTCCGACGTAACGAATCGAATGCATGGCGGCGCGTTATGCCCGTAGCGGGGCAAAGATCAAAGTGGAAAGTGCTTGGGGACGGATGCCGGGGGGCGCGGCGTTTGGACCGCAGATGTGTCTGTCTGTAACGAGAGCGTCGGCCAAATCCAACGGCGTGTGGCGGGAACGCAGCGCCACGGCGGGGGCAAAGGACTCACCCGCCGATGCAGCTCATCGTCCGTTCGGGCTGTTGAAAGCCCGGCTCGCCGATGTGGTGGCGGTCTTCCTTGCCCAGCACGATTTCACACAGACGCGAGGCCAGCTCGCCGTCGGTGGCACCGCCGCGCAGGAGCGGCCTGAGGTCGTGCTCGTGCAGGCTGAAGAGGCAGGTGCGGATTTTTCCATCGGCGGTGAGGCGAAGGCGGTTGCAGTGGCCGCAGAAGGATTCAGTCACCGGCGCGATGATGCCGATTTCCCCGCGCCCGTCGGGGAAGGTCCACCGTTTCGCGGTCTCGGACTTGTTGTCGGACGCAACGGGCCGGAGATCGAAGCGGGACTGAAGTCGGGCGAGGATTTCGCGGCTGGGGACCACAAGGTCGCGAAGCCAGGCGTGGCCCGAATCCAGGGGCATGAACTCGATGAAGCGCAGGCTGATGTCCTGCTCCCTCGCGAAGTCCGCAAGCTGTTCGATTTCGGCATCGTTCATGCCCCGGATGACGACGGCGTTGACCTTCACGGGGGCGAAGCCGAGTTCCTTCGCCTGCACGATGCCGGCGAGGACGGCGCGAGGGCCTTCGCGGCCTGTGATGCGTTTGAAGTTTTCGGGGTCGAGCGAGTCGAGGCTGAAGCTGACGCGCTTCAGGCCTGCGGCGCGGAGCGCAACGGCGTGCGCGGCAAACTGGGAGCCGTTTGTTGTCATCGCCAGGTCGCGGATGCCGGCCATCCGCGAGAGGCGTGCGACGAGTTCGGGCACGTCCCGGCGCAACAGCGGCTCGCCGCCGGTGATGCGGACTTTTTCAACGCCCAGCCCCACTGCGATGCGGACGATGCGCTCGATTTCCTCGTAGCTCAGAAGGTCGGACTTGGGCTTCCACTGGCGGACGATGGGTGTGAACGCGGGCCGCGGGTTCTTCAGCACGTCGAACTTTCCGCGGTAGAAGTTGGCGGCCTCCTCCGTCTCCGGCAGGCAGTAGAGACAACGGAAGTTGCAGCGGTCGGTGATGCTGACCCGGAGGTCTCGCATCACGCGACCGAAGGAGTCCTTCAGTGACGTTGGAGCGGACATCGGAGAGTGGTCAGTAATTGGTGCTTGGTAGTTAGTCTGCCCAGCGGTGCTCACTTAGCACTAATCACTCATTTTCCGCCGCCCAACCGGCAAAGCCCGCGCTCACTTCTTCTTCGGCGTGGGAGCCCCGGGGAAGTCAGGGCCGACGGTCACGCTCTTCTCGACGCCGCCTTCGGCGGGCTTGGGCGTGGCTGGCACCGGGGCCTTGATGGTCACGGTGCCGTCGCGGTGGATCTCGACGTTGAGCTGGCTGCCCTTGGTGGAGGTGGGTTTGGAGGAGGGGAGGGGCTTCAGGCCTTCGTTCAGCAACTGGCCGCCCTTGCGCTCGTCCAAGAAAACGCCGCGCCGCATCCAGTCCACCCGGCGGGCGACGGCCTGGTCGCTCTTGATGGTGGAGATCTGCTCCTTGAGGAAGGCCAGGTCGTTCATCTTGCGTTCCATCTCGGTGCGCTCGGTCTGCATCCGGGCGAGTTCCCTGGTGAGGAACGCCTTGTCATCCTTGGCCACCTGCAGCTCGCCCTCGACGAGCGTGATGCGGGCGTTCAGCGTGCCGATGGTGGAACGGAGTTTTGCGATGTCGGAGTTGAGACCGGAAATCTTCGCGTTCAACTGATCGCGGGTGTGCTGCAAATCCCGGATGCTGCCGTCGCGCTTCGCGATTTCCTCGGTCTTGGACTTGTCCAGCGCGGCATAGCGGGAGGCGGCGGCCTGTGCGGCGGCGGCGGCTTTCGCCTCGGTGGCCGCGAGGTTTTCCTCCACCTTTTTGGTCGCGGCCTGTGCAGCCTTGGTCTCGGTTTGCGACTTGGTGAGCGCGTCCTTGGTCTGCGTCAGGGCGGTGGTGGTGGCATCGACCTTGGCGGCGAGGGACTTCGCTTCCTCGGTCTTGGCCGTGAGGCTGGTGGTGATGGCTGCGTTGGTCTTGGCGAGCGAGTCGTTTACCTTTTTCTGATCGGCCAGCTCGGCGCCGGTTTTCTTCACATCGCCCTCCAGCGAGGCGATTTTTGTGTCGTCCGCCTTCTTCTGCTCCACCGCTGAGTTATGCCGCATGAGCAGGCCGATGCCGAGCAACGCGCTCAAGGCCACCAATACCACAACTGCCGTCTTGTTATTCATACGGGTCCCAGCATGAGGAGGGGTGGCGGCTTTGGCAAGCCCACAGGGGCACGGCGTGGTTCCCGCCCGAAATTTTGTCCCGGACACGTCCGGCCAGGGTCGCTTGTGAGAAAGCGTGAGGCGGACGGCTCGTTGTGTGTGCTTGTCGGATTCGACAGCCTTTGCCAGCCTCGCCGGCAAAAAAACATCAGTCATGCACATCAACCGCCGACACTTCCTCCGCACCTCCACCGCTTTTGCCGCCACGCTGCCCGGTCTTCTCAACTCCGCGCTCGCCGCCACCGGTGTGAGCTGGCCCGTCGGCTGTTTCAACCGCCCATGGACCAAGTGGGCCTACGACGACGCGCTCGACGGCCTCCAGGCCGCCGGCTACTCCCTCACCGGCCTGCTCACGCCGCACAAGGGCGAGGACTTTTCGTCCGCCGCCACGCCGGAGTATCTCGACAGATTGAAGAAGCGCCTCGCCGCGCGCGGCCTCACGGCGAACATGGCCGCCATCCGCTTCAAGCCCGCCGCGCCGCTGGAGGACAACATCCGCGACCTGAGGAAGCAGATTGAGAACGCCGCGCGGCTGGAGTTGAAGTTCATGCTCACCTTCGGCACGGACAAGCCCGCGCACTTAGAAAACTTCTATCGCCTCATGGCCGACGCCGCAGCTCAGGCGGCCAAGCACGGCATCCAGATCGCCGTGAAGCCGCACGGCGGCGGCAGCGGCGCGGCCGAGGAGATCATGCGCTGCCTCGAGAAGGTCGGCCACGCGAACTTCAAGGTCTGGTATGACGCCGGGAACATCATCTACTACACCGGCAAGGATCCCGTCGCCGAGCTGGCCTCCGTCGCGAAGCACGTCACCGGTTTCTGCGCCAAGGACTGCGCCGCGCCGAAGGCCGAGGTGATGACGCAGTTCGGCACGGGCAAGGTGGACTTCGTCGCCGTGTTCAAGACGCTCAAGGCTGCTGGTTTCAACGGTCCCGTCATGGTTGAGGGCGTGAAGGTCGGCGAGACGGCGAAGGAGACGACGGACAACGCGCGCGCGAACCGGGAGTTTTTGACGAAGGCATTCGGGCAGGTGTGAACCGGCACCGGGCCGGGAATTTCATTTGCAGGCGTGCGCCACGGCTGCGGCTGTGTTCTAGTGCTTTCGATGAGTTGCGCCTGCTCAGATCAATGCGATCCGCCTGCCTCCACCGGCGCGGACGCCACCGTGTTTTCCGTGCGCGGGCTGAACTGCCAGAGCTGCGTGCGCAAGGCCACGGCCGCGCTGGAAGCCGTGCCAGGCATCGCCAGTGCGGTGGTCAGCCTCGAACAATCGCGTGCCACCGTCCGTTGGCGAACCGAGGCCGCGCCATCCTCAGACGCCGTCGTCCACGCCCTGCAAACCGCAGGCTTCGAGGCCGAGCCCATTCATCCTTCATCCTTCATCCTTCATCCTTCGCCCTGGTCTCCCCTCTCCGGCTGGCAGTTCAACGTGGTCTTCGGTGGCGCGGTCACATTGCTGCTCATGGTCGGTGAATGGGCATTCGGCCTCGGCATGGAGCGATGGTTTCAGTGGACCGCCTTCGCACTCGCGCTGCCGGTGCAGGCCGTGTGCGGCGCGCGCTTCTACGTCGGCGCGTGGCGACAGCTCAAGGTTGGCAGCTCGAACATG
>JBAYGL010000288.1:0-6844 GCA_041666725.1 Limisphaerales bacterium | reverse complement strand
TTCTCATGATCGAAGCCCAGCAGGTGCATGATGATGGCCTGCAGGTCGTATACGTGGACCTTGTTTTCCACGATGCCGAAGCCGAGCTCATCCGTCTCGCCGTAGGTGAAACCCTTCTTGATGCCGGCCCCGGCCATCATGATGGAGAAGCAGTCCGGATAGTGGTCACGCCCCAGCACCGCGCTCGCGGCGGTGCGGCCCTCGCGGAACGGCGTGCGTCCAAACTCGCCGCCCCAGATGATGAGCGTGTCATCGAGCAAACCGCGCTGCTTCAGGTCCTCGATGAGCGCCACGACCGGCTTGTCGGTGCGGGCCATCTTCTTCGTGAGCCCGTCGGTGATGCCTGTGTCGGCACCGGTGCCGTGGAAGTCCCAGCCCCAGTCGAAGAGCTGCACGTAGCGCACGCCCTGCTCGACGAGCCGCCGCGCCAGCAGGCAGTTGTTGGCGAAGCTCGCCTCGCCGGGCACCGCGCCGTAGGCGTCGAGAAGCTCCCTGGGCTCGCGGGAAATGTCCATGACATCGGGCACGCTGGTCTGCATGCGGAACGCCAGTTCATACTGGGCGATGCGCGTGGCCGTTTCCGGGTTGCCCAGCTCGTGCGCCTGCAATTCGTTCAGATCGCGCATCGTGTCCAGCGTGCGGCGGCGCATCTCGCGGTCCATGCCGGGCGGGTTGGAAACGTAGAGCACCGGGTCGCCCTTGGAGCGGCACTGGACGCCTTGATAGACGGACGGCAGGAAGCCGTTGCCCCAGCAGCTCTGGCCGCCGCTCGGTTGCACGCCGCTGCTGATGAGCACCACAAAGCCGGGGAGGTTTTCATTCTCCGTGCCGAGGCCGTAAGTCACCCATGTGCCCATCGCCGGCCGGCCCTGCCGCCCGAAGCCCGTGTAGAGCAGCAGTTCGGCGGGCGCGTGGTTGAATTCGTCCGTGTGCATGGACTTGATGACCGTCACCTCGTCCGCCACGCGGGGGAGATGGGTCAGCGCGTCGGACATCCAGATGCCGCTCCGGCCGTGCCGCGCAAAGGTGCGCGGGGTGCCCATGAGCTTGGGCACGCCGCTGGTGAAGGCGAAGCGCCGGCCCTTGAGAAACTGGTCGGGACAATCCTGCCCGTCGCGCTTCACCAGCTCCGGCTTGTAATCGAAAATGTCCAGGTGCGGCGGCGCGCCGCTCATGTGCAGGTAGATCACGCGTTTGGCTTTCGGCGCGAAATGCGGCGCGCGCGCGGCCAGCGGGCGCGACGAGTCCCTGCCCGCGGCCAGGGCCGGGGAGCCCAGCAGGCTCTCCATTGCAATCGCGCCGAGACTGAACTGCCCCGCGTTGCGCAGGAATGTGCGGCGTGTCTGGTGTTCGAGTTTCAGCAAGTGCGAGTTCATGGACGCGTGCATCAATCAACTGACGTTCAGGGCTGCGGCGCATTCTAACACTCATCGCTGCGAGACCGCATAGGCAAAAATGCACAAGTCGCGCGCTTGACTCGTCGTCAGCAAAGAAAGTGCAATGGCCGCGTTACCAAGGGTTCGCAGCCACGAGGCTGCGGAGGCAGTGCGGATGGTCGGGCCGCCATCCGGTCAGCAGCGCCGCCACGAACGCGGCGCAGACTCCGCATGCACAATGGCCCGCAAGCACCATCGCCGCCCGACCTCTTCTCCCTCTCGTCCGAAACGCCTCCCCGCGCGCAAGGTCACGGTCGTCATCCCCTGCCTCAATGAGTCGCGCACCATCGCGGAGGTCGTGCGCTTCGCCCGGGCGGACCGGCTGGTGGGCGAGGTGCTGGTGATTGACGACGGCTCGATTGACGGCACGCCGGAACTCGCAGAGCAGGCCGGCGCGCGGGTGGTGACGAGTGCGTTGCTGGGCAAGGGCGAGTCCATGGAGGAAGGCTGGCAGCACGCGCGGCACGACATCCTGGTGTATCTCGACGGCGACCTGACCGGGCTGCGCAAGGGCTTGATTCGCTCGCTCGTCACACCGCTGCTCACGGGCGAGGCGGACTTTGTGAAGGCCAAGTTCACGCGCGCGGCCGGCCGCGTGACGATCCTCACCGCCAAGCCGCTGCTCAAAACCTACTTCCCCGAACTCGCGGACTTCGCGCAGCCGCTCGGCGGCATCATCGCGGCACGGCGTGACCTGCTCAAACGGCTGCGCTTCGAGAACGACTATGGCGTGGACATCGGCCTCCTGATTGACGCGGTGCGTGAGCGGGCGCGCATCGTGGAAGTGGACATCGGCGAGCTGCGCCATGACAGCCAGTCCCTTGAAGCACTGGGCGAGATGGCCATGCAGGTCACGCGCACCATCATCGAGCGTGCGGCGGAATGGGGCCGGTTGCGGTTGTCCTTCGTCCGGCGGACGCACGAGCGTGAGCGGGAGACGCGCGTCAAGCAGGGCCATGCGTTCAAGCGCCTGCAACAGGTCGAGCGACTGGCGTTGATTGACATGGACGGCACGCTGCTCAACGGGCGGTTCGTCATTGAGCTGGCCCGCGCCACGGATCGCGAGGAGTTGCTCCAACCGCTGCTCGACAATGCCATACTCTCGCCCGTCCAGCGCACGCGGCGCATCGCGGCACTCTTCGCGGGCGTGCCCCGGCACGTCTTCGAGAAGGTCGCGCGCGACATCCCGCTCATGCCCGGCGCGGTGGAGACCGTCGTGGGCCTGCGCAAGGCCGGCTACCGCGTCGTCATCGTGACGGACAGCTATCACAGCGCCGCCGAGACCGTGCGGCGGCGCGTCTTTGCGGACTTCGCGGTCGCGCACCTGATGAAGTTCCGCCGGGACAAGGCCACGGGCCGCGTCACCTTCGCGCCCGCGATGCGACAGCCGATGAAATGCCGCAAACACCGGCTCTGCAAATTGAACGTGCTGCATCACCTTTGTGGCGAACTCAACGTCACGCCCGAACAGGTGCTGGCCGTGGGCGACAGCGAGAACGACATCTGCGTGCTGCGCGGCGCGGGCAACTCCGTGGCCTTCCAGCCCAAGCGCCCCGCCGTCCGTGACGCGGCCAGGCACATCCTCGAAGACGATTTGCGCGGCATTCTCAAACTGCTGGGCGAGCCGGTGCCGGCGTTGCCGGAGATTCGGGAAATGAATGCCGGGGAGACCCCGGCCCACGGCTGATTGCTCCCATAAACCGAAAAGTGAATGCCATGCTGAAATCCTCCCAGTCCGTCCCAGTGACCCGGGCGTTACCAGTGCTGACCGCACTGCTGGCCAGCGTGGCGGGCGCGGGCGCGCAAGTGGCCACCAACGCCCCAGCCGCCGCGCCGCCGGACATCTGGCTCACCTTCGGCCTGGACCGGCTGACCCCGCTGCAGGCCGCGCCGTTCGCGGGCATTCCGCTCTGGCAGTATCTCGCATCGCTGATCTACATCTTCCTGGCCTTTTACGTTTCCAAGGTCCTGGACGCGTTCCTCAACGGGCGGCTCAAGGCGTGGGCCGGCAAGACCAAGACCACGGTGGACGACCTGATCATCGAGCTGCTGCGCGGGCCGGTGCGCGTCACGTCGTTCGTCATCCTGCTGCACCTCGGGATGCGGATCTACTCATGGCCGGAGGGCGTGGCCGCGTTTTTCTCCAAGGGGCTCAAGATCATCGTAGCCGTGTCCATCACCTACGTCCTGCTGAAGCTGGTGGACGTGTGGATGTGCTGGTGGCGTGACCGCGCCTCGGGGGACAACGAACAGTTCGGCAAACAGCTCCTGCCCCTCATCGGCAAGACACTGAAGGTCTTCGTCGTCATTGTCGCGGCGCTGGTCACCTCTCAAAACCTGGGCTTCAACGTCACTGGCCTCATCGCCTCGCTCTCCATCGGGGGCATTGCCGTGGGCCTGGCGGCGCAGGACACCCTGGCCAATGTCTTCGGCGCGATGGCCATCCTGGTGGACAAACCTTTCAAGGTGGGCGACCGCATCCAGCTCGACGCCATCGACGGCATGGTGGAAACCATCGGCTTCCGCAGCACGCGTGTGCGCAATCTGGACGGCTATCTGGTCATCGTCCCAAACAAGACGATGGGCAGCGCCACCATCACGAACGTGGCCGAACGCCCCAACATCAAGACGGTGATGAACCTCGGCGTGACCTACGACACCCCGGCGGAAAAGGTCGAGCGGGCGATGCAGATCATCGAAGAAATCTTCAAGCCGCATCCGAAGACCGCCGACCTCATCATCAGCTTCAACAAGTTCGAAAGCTCGTCGCTGAACATCCTGGTGGTGCATTGGTGGAACTCGACGGACTTCAAGGAATACCTGCTGGGCTTCCAGCACCTGAACCTGGAGCTCAAACGCCGGTTCGACGCCGAGGGCATCAGCTTCGCGTTCCCCACGCAGACGGTCTATCTCCGGCAGGATTCCGAGTGGCGAGTCGCTGCATTGGACGGCCAGCCCGCCACCCCGACCAAAACCTGACCCAATTCATGAACGAAGACTTGATCAACGCCAAATCCCCCCTGCCGCGCATCGCGATGGTTTCCACGCATGGCTATGTCGCGGCCAACCCGCCGCTGGGCGCGGCGGACACCGGCGGCCAGGTGGTGTATGTGCTCGAACTGTCGAAGAAGCTCGCCCAACTGGGCTACGAGGTGGACATCTGGACCCGCCGGTTCGAGAACCAGCCGGAGATTGACGTGGTCAACGAGCGCGTGCGGGTGATTGGCGTGCCGTGCGGCGGCAAGGAGTTTCTCCCGAAGGAATACCTCCATCTCAAGATGCCGGAGTGGTCGCGCAACGCGCTGCGCTTCATCAAAAAGCACGAGTTGAAGTATGCCTTCCTCAACAGCCATTACTGGGACGCGGGCGTGGCCAGCCAGCGGCTGGCCGAGGTGCTCCGCGTGCCCCATCTGCACACGCCCCATTCCCTGGGCATCTGGAAGAAGCGCCAGATGGAGCAGGACCACCCGGAGGACGCGGCCAGCTTCGAGAAACGCTACAATTTCACCGAGCGCATCCACCACGAGCGCCTGCTCTACGCGGCGGCGGACCTGGTCATCGCCACGACGCCGCAACAGTCCGAGCTGCTGGTCCAGGACTACGGACTGACGGAGGAGCAGTGCCGGATGATTCCGCCCGGCTACGACGACCACCGGTTCTATCCTGTGAGCGAGGCCACGCGGCAGGGCATCCGGCAGCGGCTGGGCTTCACCGGCAAGGTGGTGCTGGCCCTGGGCCGGCTGGCGCGCAACAAGGGCTACGACCTGCTCATCCAGGGCTTTGGCGTGCTCGCCAGCCGCGAGCCGGAGGCGGTGCTGCATCTCGCCGTCGGCGGGGAGAACTCGAACTCGAACGAATTGAAGCTGCTCGCCGAACTGAAGGAGCTTGCCGCCGCGCTCGGCCTCGCGGAGCGCATCCGCTTCAGCAGCTTCATCCCGGACGCCGACCTCGCGGACCACTACCGGGCGGCGGACCTGTTCGTGCTTTCGAGCCGCTACGAACCGTTTGGCATGACGGCGATTGAATCGTTGGCTTGCGGGACGCCGACTGTCGTGACGATTCATGGCGGGCTGTGGAAGGCGCTCACCTTCGGGCGCAACGCGTTGTTCGCCGACCCCCTCGACAAGGAGGATCTCGGCATCATGATGTTGAAGCCCTTCCGTCACCCCCGCCTCCGGGCGCGGCTGGCGCGCATGGGGGCCTACAAGGCGCGCAGCCTGTTCACCTGGTCGGGCATCGCCCAGCAGTTGGTGGCGCTCGTCGAGCATCACACCCAGACCCGTGCCGACCTGGCCGACACCGAATGGGATGAGCCGTGGACGGACACGGACTGAGGGCACATACTTGCGCCCGATGAACCAAGTCGCGTTCTTCTGCTCGGACCTCGACGGCACGCTGCTGGGCAACCCGGAGGCCACGCGCGGGTTCAAGGCGGCCTGGGAGGCCCTGCCCAAAGCCGCGCGTCCGTTGCTGGCCTACGCCTCGGGCCGGCTGGTGCAGGACATGATTGACCTGCTCGCCACGGGCACCCTGCCGTGGCCGGACTACCTCATCGGCGGCGTGGGCACGCAGATCTACGACGGCAAGCGCAAGCGCCCGCTCAGCGAGTTCAACCAGCAGTTCCGCGCCGACTGGGACTTGGGGAAGGTCGAGGCCATTGTCAGCACGTTTCCCGGCGTCACGCGCCAGCCGCCGCAGTTCCTGCATCCTTACAAGTCGAGCTGGTATCTGCAACGGGCCGCGCCCGAGACCATCGCGGTGCTGGGGCAGCAGCTCGCGCAGGCCGGCCTCCAGACCAGCATCGTCTATTCCAGCGGGCGCGATCTCGACGTGCTGCCCGCGAACACGACCAAGGGCGGCGCGCTCAAATGGCTCTGTCACCACCTCGGCCTGCCGCTCGATCAGGTGCTCGTGGCGGGCGACACCGCCAATGATTCCAGCATGTTCCTCCTGCCCGGCGTGCAGGGCATCGTGGTCGAGAACGCCCAGCCGGAACTTATCGAGGCGGTCGTCAAGCTGCCCACGTTCAACGCCACGCGCGTCATGGCCGAGGGCGTGCTCGAGGGCCTGCAACACTTCGGCGTCATCCCCGCCGCGCCCCAGCCGGGAGCGGCCGCGCTGGGCTTTGAGCAGATGGACCCCACGCTGCGGATGCTGTTCAGCGAGGCGGCGCTGGGCACGCTCACCTCGGCGGAGCGCGAACTCATCACCACGGGCTACCGCCACGCGCTTATCGCCATTCGGAAAAACCTCACGCCCCTGGGCTTCTCCGCCTGCTCGCTGGCGGACAACGAGGTGACGGGCACCGACGTGAACTACCGCAGCGTCTGGGCGCGTGACGGCTCCATCACCATCATCGGCACCATCGGACTGGATGATCCGGACATCCGCGCCGCGCAGGCGGCCAC
>JBAYGL010000287.1:0-6847 GCA_041666725.1 Limisphaerales bacterium | reverse complement strand
GCTGAAGACCTGCACCTCGGCAAGCTGGAGAAGCCTCTTTTGCCCCGGCAGTTCGATGCGCACGAAGCGCGCCACAGGCCCCGGGCTCCCGGCAGGCGGCAAAATGCTCGCGCGCACCCGGGTGAGAACGAAATTCCCGCCGGCATGGCCGGAGCCTTTGCCGGGCAGTTGATCGCCGGGCAACGCTTCAAGACGCAGCGCGGTCAGCTTCTGCGCGGCGGGGAGGGGCAGCTCCACAGTGAAGGTATCTTTCGCCGCCTCGTTCTTCGCGACGAACAGCGCGCCATCGTCCCGCGTCTCAAGCGCCGCGCCGGAAGCCGCCTTCGCAGCGGACGGCCTGGGCGAGTTCCAGTCCAGCTTCAGAGGAAAGGCCCCGGCCCATTTCTCCGCGCCCGAGATGACCTCGGCGGTCGGTGATTTGAACCTGGCCTCCACCGCCGCCAGCCCGGCCTGCCAGTCCGCGCGCTGCCGGCGCTGCGCATCCGTGAAGAACTCCATCACAGGAGTCTCGTCCTTCAGGTCGGCGTCCTGCGTGTTGTTGAGGAAGGCGAAGAGCTGGTAATACTCCTTCTGCGAGATGGGATCGTATTTGTGCGAGTGGCACTGACCGCAGGACATCGAGGTGCCCATCCACACGGCGAAGGTCGTGTTCACTCGGTCCACGATGGCGGCGACGCGGAACTCCTCGTCGTTTGTGCCGCCCTCTGAATTGGTCATCGTGTTGCGATGAAACGCCGTGGCCTTGAGCTGCTCCTCGGTGGGATGATCCAGCAGGTCGCCGGCGAGCTGTTCGATGGTGAACTGGTCGAAAGGCAGGTTGCGGTTGAAGGCGCTGATGATGTAGTCGCGGAAGGCCCAGATGACGCGCGGGGGGTCGTCCGCGTAGCCGGCGCTGTCCGCATAGCGCGCTAGGTCCAGCCAGAGCCGCGCCCAATGCTCTCCGTAGCCCGGCTTGGCGAGCTGCAAATCGACGAATCGTTCGTAAGCCTTCGGCTCCCTGTCCGCGATGAAGGCATCCACCTCGGCGACGCTCGGTGGCAGGCCGGTGAGGTCCAGTGCCACACGCCGGGCGAGCGCGTAACGGTCGGCCTCGGGCTGCGGCAGGAGGCCGTCCTTCGCCAGACGGTGCAGGATGAAGGTGTCCAGCGGAGAAGAGTAGCTTGAGATCAGTGATTGAGTGACGGCGGACTTCGAGCCGGCCTTGGCAAGCAGGGCTCGAATGGTTTCCTTGCTGATCACCGGCAACGCCGGCCGCTGCGGCTTCACGTAAGACCAGTGTCCGGCCATCTTCGCGCCGGACTTCACCCAGGTGGTCAGCAGCTCCACCTCGCGCGGCGTGAGCTTTTTGCCGGACTTGGGCGGGGGCATCACATCGTCGGCGTCGGTGGTGATGATGCGCTGGATGAGCAGGCTCTTCTGCGGCTGGCCCGGCACCACGGCGCGGCGGCCGTCGCCGAGATCGCCAAGGATGCCCTCGGTCGTGTCCACGCGCAGGCCGGCGCCCTTCCTGCCGCCCTTGCGCTCCTTCTCATCCGGCCCGTGGCAGTGGAAGCACTTGTCGGAAAGAATCGGCCGGATGTCCCGCTGGAAATCTGGCGTCGCGGAAGCCTTCGGAGCGGGGGCGGCGGCCAGCGCGCCGGTGCCGCACGCGCTGGCAAACAGCAGACATGCAATCGGAGTCAGGAGCCGGCATTTGAGAAACGGATTCATTTGGTCGCGTGCTTGGACGTGCCGGAACGGGCGGCGCTTGAGAAAAGTTTTACCGAGTCTGGGCTGGTTTCCGCCGCTTGTCCACACGGGGCGGGAGACGCATTACGCGCGGACGCATCTTGACACTGCCGCCGAAGCCGAGCCGGCGCAGACGCCGGCGATACGGCCCGCGAGACGCGGGCGCTACGTAGCGCCGGCCTCCGGCCGGCCGTGCCGCAAGCGTCCCCGCTTGCCTGGCAGGTCGGAGGCCGGGGGCCCGAAGGTGCGCCCGTTACGCGCTGGGTTGGAAACGTTGCGGCTTGGAATGCGGTGGGTTCACACCGCTCCATGACGCGTCATCGGGGGAAAAGCCGGAGGCGCAGCTTCAAGCGGCGGGCGGCAATCAATCCGAGCAGCTCGTCGCATTCCGGTTTGCTGCGATGGGCCGTAATGTCCGCCTCCAGCAACGTAAAGTCATGCTCTTCGCCGAGGAATTGATTGACGCGAGCCGCCGACTTCTGGCGGCGGTTGTTGATGCCAAGAAAATCAAGCGCGTGCAGGTAGTTCTTGGTGCGCTTCCGCCAGGTATGCAGTGATTCCACGCCGGCCCGGGCTCGGGCCGCATCAAACGCGGCGTTCATTTCGCCGCGCATCTCTTCCAGCCCGGCGACGAAATCCCTGCGCGTGCGCTTGCCCGATGGCAAATGACTGATCGCTTCGCGCTCCTTCTTCAACTGGCGCTTCACTTTGCGCAACGCGCCTGCCGCCGACTGTTTCGCGCGTCGGGCCTGCCGGTGCAGGCGCTTGCTTGTGTTCGGGAATGATGCCGCGGAACCAACCGCCTCAAACGCCGCCAGCGTCACACGGGCGTCACGCATCGGGGCGAGGATCCGCGCCGCGCCGCGCAAGCGCCGGTTGTGCGTGTGAAACCGGCGCGTCCCGAGCGGTTCGCGCGCCAGCCGAAGCCAGGACCGCAGCCGGGTGATGCCCTTGCGGACGGCATGGATGTCCGCGCTCCCAGAGCCACGCGAAGCCCTGCGCAAGACCCGGCGCAGCTCTCTGGCAAATGACCGCCGCAGATCAAGGGCGTCAGGCACGCCGCTCTTTGATCGCGGCAAGGGTGTCCGCAATGATTTCATTGCGTGGCTTCGCGCCCTGCGGGCCGCCGGTGTGCAGGCGCACGGAGACGTTGCCGGCTTCAAGGTCGCGCTGGCCGAGGACGAGCATGGTGTGGACGCGCGCGTGCTCGGCGTTGGCGATCTTCACCTTGATCGGTTCGTTGGTGAAGTCGCCGGTCACGCGGATGAAGTTCTGGCGCAGCTCGTGGACGAGCGCCCTGCCGGCGGCCAGGAGCAGGGCGTCGCCGGCCAGTGTGGTGAGCGAGCAATTCGCCTACAAACGGTGGCGATGGGAGCAACACGCAAACGCAAGTTAGAGTTGACTGAGCGCGACCAGTCACGTCAAATCAACGAAACCAAAGAAGTTCTTGGAGAAGAACCCCATCAAGCGAGGGGGGGCACAACTAAATAGCGTTATGAAACGAAAGCTGTTTTTCATCGTTGCCACAATGGTATGGAGTCTGGCTGTCCAGGCGAGGGCGCAGAGTTTCACCGTTGCGTCCAGTCAGGTGGAGATTTCGGCTGCCCCCGGTTTCAACCATGTCCCGCTCAGGGTGGGGGTGATCACGAACGCGCCCGGCCTGGACCTGACAAACCTTGCAGTGTCTTCCGATGCCAGCTGGGTAAGACCGGTCGTTGACGTGGCCACGTCCAGGATATCGCTCACTTTCGTCACATCCAACCTCGTCAACTCGCTCTACACGGCGACCATCACCGCCTCTATGGCGGGGGAAACCAACTCATTCTTCATCAAGGCCTATGTCTCGCCACTGAACATTTTCAAATTGAAAGACGATCCGCTGCGCTCCCGGATGTATGGGATCCAACAGAACGGCTTGGGCCTTGGCTCGGTCGTAGTCATCGACCCCGTCACAACGAATTATCTCGGCAACGTGACGGTCGGAAAAAAGCCCTCCGACATTGCAGAGTCGGCTGACGGGCGGGAGCTGTTCGTGATCAACTGTGTCGATAAAACGATTTCAGTGATTGATCTTGGGCTGATGTCAGTAAAAGAGATTTTGACGCTGCCGGCTTTCGACAATTGGGGACAGAACGACACCACGGCAAACATTGCGATCGGTCCCACCAATGTCCTCTACTACACGGACGGCGCGTGGGCACCCGCTTTGCGCGTGCTGAACCGGGGGACGATGCAGGTGCTCCAGACAGTTTTCATCGACAGCAATGGCTTTGGCGACATTGGAGTCACGGGCGACAAGAGCCGGTTGTTCGGCTGGGCACAATACGGATGGACCGCCGGATGGGCGGGCTCCTACATCGCCAAATTCAGCATTGCCGTTGACGGGAAGTTGACCTTCATGCAGGCGACGTCCTCACAGTATCCGACCACGCTGGGGCGCGATCCCCTCGATACGCCAGTGCTGATCAGCGGTGATGGTCAGACGGTTTTCATCAAGCAACTGGCCGTCAGTTCAACGGCGGTTACGACGACTCGCTTCACGTTCCCGCGCCCCGTCTATTCAATCACGCCCGGGGGCGAAGTTGCAGTCACGGACACTGCGGTGTTCAACGCCGCCACCGGAACCAAGCTTGCGGATCTGCCCCGCAGCGCGCCTGTCCAGGCCGTTTCCTCCGACTGTTCAAGGCTCGTCTATTTCGATTCCAGTTTGCATGCAATCAAGACCCTTGATCTGCTGAGTTTGGTCGGCCCAGGCGTTCTGAACCGTGACGCGGTGCCAGCGGATGGCTCGATATCCCTTTCGCCTGCGCGGTTGGAATGGGGACCTCTTGCGGGGGTGGATCTCTATCGAGTTTACTTGGGGCAATCGAGGGCCGAGGTCGCCGCAGCCGGCACGAACTCACCTCTGTTCCTCGGCTCCGTATCCCAGTTTTATTTTCAACTGGCATCGCCTCTGGCCGAAGGCACGACCTACTTCTGGAGAGTGGATGCGGTCTCGGAATTTGACGTCACGCCAGGTGACATAAGGGAGTTTACGGTTTCGCCAATCTCCTGCAGTCCGAATCAAGTCGAGGCCGCCACCGTGCAAGGCCACCGGAATTTGAAGACCTCGGTTACCCTCAGTTCCCAAGCCCCGGGCATGACCTGGCAGGCGGGGGCGGATCAAAGTTGGATCGGGTTCACCCAACAGAGCGGCACGACCCCTGCAACGGTTGAGATCGTGCTCAACGCCGCAAATCTCCCGGCCGGCTTGCATCAGGGCACCATCACCATCAGCAACAATGCCACCCGGCTTTTCTCGATTCCGGTCACACTACAGGTTGACGCGTTGAAGCTCACCGTCATGAAGTCCACGCCGGGCTCCGTTTTCAGCTACGCCATCAGCGAAGATGCTTCCACCACGCCCTCGCGCGCCTATCTGCTGGAGATCAACACCATCACCGAAGCCATCGAGCGCGTGACGCGAACGGGGGCGTCGGCCACCGATCTCACCGTCCACACCGGCGATAATCGCGTTTACGTTCCCAACTGGCTCTCTGGATCACTTCTAGCCATTGATCTTGGCACATTCACGCAGGTTCGATCGTATGCGTTTTCACCCTTCGCCGGGGCGGGCTACAGCCAGAACGACATTTATCGGGTCTCAGCGGCGGGGCCCGGCCGACTTGTCTGGGAAGAACAGGATCAGTGGATCGACATCAGCCTCTTCGACACCGTGAACGGCACCAATTTCTCTCGCGCAGCCGTCCGTGAGGGCGGAGGGGAGGTTTCGCCAAATCATCGGTTTTATTATCACGGGGAGAACAACAGTTCCGGCGCGGCTTTGCTCAAGTTCGACCTGACCGGAGATCGTTTTACCTCGCTCGCCAGCGCCCGGGTCGCCACCTATTCCTACTACGGATCGCGGACCGTGGTGGTCTCCGAAAGCGGCAACCGCGTGTTCTGGAACGGCGGCGTGTTCGACGCCGACCTGAATGTCGTGTGGACGATCTCAGACCAGGTTTACGCCGCCTCGGCCGACGGCCGCTATGCGTTCGCCGACACGGAAGTCTTCGACACCGTCCAGCACACCGTCGTAACCAACCTCTCGCCCGCCTCGACCGTCAGGACATTCAACTCGATCACCTCCAAGCTTGTCTATCGCGGCTCGAACGGGATTGGGTTCTACCGGCTCAACGCACAGGAAACAGTCACGCCTCTGGATGGCTCCATCGCGCCGTCACCGGGGGGACTCGAGTGGCCGGCGCTGCCTGTCACGGCATCTTATCGGGTGTTCCTGAGTCAATCGCGCGATGCGGTCGTCACCGCTGACACAAATTCACCGGCGTATCTCGGCGAGGTCGCCACGACAAACCTCGCTTTGAGCACGTTGCCGGACGGGACCTACTACTGGCGGGTTGATGCAGCAACCCCCTACGGAACCGTCGTGGGTGGCATCCACCAATTCATCGTCTCAGCGATAAGCCCCGACCACCCGGCGATCATCGCGGTCACCTTCCCCGGTCGGCCGGTCTTCACGACGCTGACGCTCACGTCATCAGTGCCGGGTCAAGCCTGGCAGGCGGTGCCGGGGGCTGGCTGGATCTCGCTCACCCAGAGCAACGGCACCACGCCCTCCACCATTCAAATCACCCTGAACCCATCCACGCCGCCGCCGCTTGTGCAGACCAGCTCCATTGCGATCAACAGCGGTGGAGTGACACTCCTCTCCGTGCCGGTGCAACTGACGGTGGAACCATTGAATCTGACAGTCATCAAATCCGACCCCGCATCAGACAGGGTTTATGCAATAAGCGAGAATTTGACGGACACTCCGACGCGGGCATACCTGCTCGAAATCAACACCACCTCCGAGTCTATTGAGCGGGTCGTGGGGGTGGGTTCATCGGTGACCGACCTAGCCGTTCACAATGGCGATGGCAGGCTCTACGTCCCCAACTGGCAGACCGGAATTCTGCTCGCCGTGGACAAGAACACCTTTCAGCAGGTTCAGTCCTACACCTTCGCGCCCAGCACCGGCGGCGGTGGCGACGTCTACCGCGTTGCGTCTGGCGCACCGGGCCGCATCGTGGTCGAACCGAAGGATCAGTGGGTTAACATCTCAATCTACGACACGGCT
>JBAYGL010000286.1:0-6850 GCA_041666725.1 Limisphaerales bacterium | reverse complement strand
GGCGGGCCGCTGAGGAGAATGTGGTCGAGCGCCTCGCCGCGCTGCTTCGCGGCCTGCACGGAAATTTCGAGCCGCTCCTTGACCTTCGCCTGCCCGGTGAAGTCCGCGAAGACCGACGGACGCAGCGTTGTTTCCAACACCGTGTCGGGATTGTTCAGGGTGGCAAGCGGTCGGTCAGCCATCGCGTGAGAGAATGCGAGAGCTGGCGCGGCAGCGGCAAGTCACTTCTCCGGCGCGGCCGGTTTTTCGGCGGGCTTTGCCGCAGGCTTCCCTGCGGATGGCTTGGCCTCTCCGGGAGCGGGCTCGGGCATGTGCGCGCCCTGCTGGATCCACTGGATGATGTGCATCACCTCTTCGGGGGTCATCACGCCTTTGCCGGTCGGCGGCATCACGTCGTCGTGATCGGCCGGGAGGAGGATGGTTCGGAGCAGGTTGCTCGCGAGGGGATCGCCGGGTTTGACCGCGAGCTTCTCACTGGAACCGCCCTTGAGCGCGCTGGCGGGCTGGTCCATGCGATACTTGCCCTTCTGTTTCTCCGGGCCGTGGCAGCTCACACACTTGGTGTCGAAGACGGGCTTCACCTTTTCGAGGAAGAACTTGTCCTTTTCGTTGACCCCGGCCGCAGCGGCCGCCGCAGCGGGTGCAGGCTGCTCCTCGACGATTTCCTTCACGAACTGCGGCGCGTTCTTGGTCAGATAGTTCGAGCCGTGGGTCAGGTTGCCGCCCTCGTGTCCGGCGACGACGAGCAACGCGATGTTACCCAGCAGCAGCGCGCGGTAGCCGCCGCGCAGAAGCATCCGGGGCGCGTCGCCCTCGACCTTGCGGTAGCCGAGCCACTGGAGCACGAGCGTCACGACGGTGAGCACGCCCACGGCGATGCCGGAGTTCTGGTGGGCGATCAGCATGTGCGGGTCGTATTCCGCACCGGTGGCGCGCATCATCCCCAGCACGACGGTCAGCACGGTCGTCACGACGCTCAGGCCGAGCATCAGCGTGATGACGGGCTGCACGTCGGCCTTCGGACGCCAGAGGTAGTAGAGGTCCACGAGGAAGGCCATCGTCACGAAACCGATTGGGAAGTGCAGCAGCACGGAGTGAAACGGCCCGAGGAAGGGACGCCACTGGAAAATCCCGCCCGCTCCTGCCGCCAGCAGCTCCGGCGCAAGCGCAAGCGCCAGTCCCGCCGCGAGCCAGACCGACATCCGTGTCATGCCAATTCGTGTGTTCATAATGAAGTGCGTCCCGAGGCCGGAATCCATCCGAAACCGGCTGGACGGACTCTAACGGGAGGAACGACGCGGGTGAAGCAGGAGAAGTTTAGCCTTAATTGCCGAAGTCAAGGCGGCGATTGGCGTGAGCGCTTCACGGGACGACAAGATCGAAGGCAAGGCTTCGGTTGAGCAGCGGGCCGAGTGCGATGCGAAGCTCGCGCCAGATGATGTCCGGTGCCGCCAGCACGAGCGGACGCGGTGCAGCGAGCTTTCCGTCCGCAAGCAGGCTTTCGAGCGCCGCGGGATCGGACAGGTCGGTGAAGGCGGCCCCGGCCAGTTCCGCCGCGCTGAACATCGCCTCGACGCCCGGACGCTGCGGGTCCGGCAGACGCCGCGCGACGGCGATGCGCGGCGAGCCGGCCGCCTTCGAGATGCGGACCACCAGGTTCGCCGGGATGACGGCGGGCTGGAAACTCACGGTGCTGAACGCGGTTGAATCCACGTTGAAAAGCGGCGTGGACGGCGTGCCGGCAAGGTCGGACTGGAGCGGAGCGAGCGCGGCGAGCGCGGCGGCGAGGTGGCGCAGTGGCGTGTCGGGCTCCGGCTTCAGGCCCACGTCCACGTCCCAGCCGAGGTGGTGCCGGAGTGCGAGCACCTCGCGGAGCTGGCCGGTCACGGACGACGGGCCCCCCGCGAAGGCTGCGACGATGGCGGCTTCGCCGAACTGGAACTTTCCGTCGGGCGCCATGTTGAGGCTCAGATGCACGCGACCCGGCCTGGGTGAAATTTTTTTCAACCCGTTGGCGACGCGGAGATCGGCCGTGAGTTTTGCGGCGGCGGGTGAGAGCGGAGAGACGTCCACATCGTGAAGCGGGGCGGCGATTGCACCGAGGTAGATGCGCAGGAGCTTGAGCGGCGCATTGCGTGCGCCGGTGAGCGGCCTGTCGGCGGCATCGCGGATCAGCCCGGTGACGAGATCGCGGTCGAGCTGCCAGACAACCGGGATGGGATTCGACGGCACGCGCAGGGAGTTGGTCGTCTCGCGCAAGTCCACGAAGGCCCGGTAGGAGCCGAACGGTTCGCCGACGAGGAGTTCATGGCTGAAGGGAACTTCGCGGTCCACGGAGCCGCCGGCGGGAATGACCAGGGATTCCGCCTCGCCCAGCCGCGGTTCCGAAAGAGGAATGACCCGCGCACCGTTGCTGGCCACGAGCCACAGATCCACGCACGCCGGCCAGTCCAGGCGCTGCTCGGTGCGACTGGAGTTGAGCAGCCGGAGCTTCAACGGCACGGGCTGGAACGGGACGAGCCGCGCCGGGCCGGAAAGTTCAAGCCGCACCTGCCGGGTGGCCTCACGCGCGGTGCGCTCGGCGAGGTAATCGGCGACGGAGAGCAGGCTGAGGTCGAGTTCGGTGCTGGCGGTGCGCCCGTTCCAGAGCGCGACGCCGCGCGGCATCTGCGGCCGCTGCTTGGGATGCACCCCGAGGTATTGCGCCCGGAGCTTGTAGTCGCCGGTGAA
Organism: Limisphaerales bacterium; assembly: GCA_041666725.1. Taxonomy (GTDB): domain Bacteria; phylum Verrucomicrobiota; class Verrucomicrobiia; order Limisphaerales; family SXTU01; genus SXTU01. The sequence continues at coordinate 4,120 of JBAYGL010000286.1, read as the reverse complement.
CTCGGCCTTCACCCAGTCGGCGAGCCGCGTGGAGAACTCCTGCGTCGCGCCCGGAGCAAGCCGCACCGCGCGGGCGAACTGGTGGGCCATCGCCGGTCCCGCGACGGTGGATTCGACGGTGATTTCACCGAGCTTGCGGGTCTGTTTGCAGTGGTCGCACTTTGGGCTGTAGATGCCGGGGCCGAAGCCGCTGTGCGCCGGCACCACGCCGGTGACGGGCGGCGGCGGACCCTGGCGTTTCATTTCCACCTTGCCGTTGTTGCGGCAGCAGCCCTCCCACATGAAGGCGAGCGCCTGCGTGGAGATGTTGGTGAAGCGCCACACCAGCGGCGTCGGATCACCCAGCACATGGGTCTGCGCGGGGGGGATGGAAATCTCAACACGGACAGACGCGCTCGCGGGCGCAGGAAGCGGCGCGGACGCGGGCTGGGCAAATGCGGGTGGAAATCCCGTGAGCCCCGCGGCGAGGATCCAGGCCGTTCGCTGAAGTGAAAGCAGGTGATGCATCACGCGCCATTGATAGCACGACCAGGCAGGCGGTGCGAACGGAACTGCGGCAACGCGGCAACGCGCTTGGCAGGCGCGGAAGGCTTCGTTAGCGTTCCGCTCGCAACGCTTATGATTTCACGCCGCCTCATCCTTGCCGTCCTGTTCACTGCACTGGCCCAGCTTGTCCCGCTGCGAGCCGCTGAAGCTCCGAAGCCGAATTTCATCGTCATCAACATTGACGACATGGGCTACGCGGACATCGAACCGTTTGGCTCGAAGCTCAACCGCACGCCGAACCTGAACCGGCTCGCCGCCGAGGGCATGAAGCTGACGAGCTTCTACGCCGCGCCGGTGTGCTCACCCTCGCGCGCCGCGCTGATGACCGGCTGCTACCCGAAGCGCGTGCTGCCGATCCCCGGCGTGCTCTTTCCCGCGAGCGCGGTGGGACTCAACCCGGCCGAGCGCACGGTGGCGGAGGTGTTGAAGGACGCGGGCTACGCCACCGCCTGCATTGGCAAGTGGCATCTCGGCGACCAGCCGGAGTTCCTGCCCACGCGGCAGGGCTTCGATTACTACCTCGGCATCCCCTACTCGAACGACATGGGTCCGGCAGAGGACGGCTCCAAGAGCAATCTCGGGGACAAGCTGCCGGAGCCGAAGGCCGGAACCGGCGGGAGCAGCGAGACCGGGCTGACCGGGAGGAGCCAGCCGCCGCTGCCGATGCTCGAAAACGAGAAGGTCATCGCCCGCGTGCGGCAGGATGAGCAGCAGGGCCTGGTCGAGCGTTACACCACGGCGGCGGTGAAGTTCATCCGCGCGAACCACGACCGCCGCTTCTTCCTCTACCTGCCGCACAATGCGGTCCACTTCCCGCTCTATCCCGGCAGGGCGTTTCGCGGCAAATCCCGGAACGGCCTTTACGGCGACTGGGTCGAGGAAGTGGACTGGAGCGTCGGACAGGTGCTGAACGTCCTGCGCGAACTCAAGCTCGACACCAAAACGCTCGTGCTCTTCACCTCTGACAACGGCGGCACCACGAAAGCGGTGAACGCGCCGTTGCGTGGCAACAAGGGCAGCACCTGGGAAGGCGGCATCCGGGTGCCGACCATCGCGTGGTGGCCCGGCCAGATCCAGGCGGGGGCCAGCAGCGGGGCCATCGCCAGCATGATGGATGTGATGCCGACATTCGCGAGACTCGGTGGCGGCACGGTGCCGCAGGACCGCAAGATTGACGGTGTTGACCTGTGGCCGGTGCTTTCGGGCAGGGCCCGGGAGTCGAGCCGTGAAGCGTTCCATTATTTCCACGGGTTCACCCTGGAAGCCATCCGCTCCGGCCCGTGGAAGCTGCACCTCGTCGCGCGCGGAGCAGCCGGCTCAAAAGCCAAGCAGGCCAAACAGGAGTCCCTCGCGCAGCCGCCCATTCTGCACAATCTGGAAACCGACGTCGCCGAGACAACCAACGTGGCGGAGGCGAATCCGGAGGTGGTCAGGCGTTTGCAGGCGCTCGCTGCGAAAATGGACGGCGACCTTGACGCGAAGAAACCCGGCCCCGGCTGCCGGGCTCTGGGAAGGGTGGACAATCCGTTGCCGCTCATCGACCGCGACGGGAAAATCCGGCCCGGCTTCGAAGTGAAGCCCTGATCCTTCCCCGGGAAAAGAAAACCCACCCCGAGCCAGGGCTCGGGGTGGGTTCAGGCTGTCTGCGGACGGACTCAACGACCGTCCGGCAGGGTCGCAAATTTACTTCTTCTTCTTGCCGCCGCCGAGGCCGGCGTCGCTCATCTTCTTCTTGTCTTCATCGCTGATCTTCTCGCGCTCCTCGGGCTCGAGCTTGCCGTTCTTGTTGGCGTCGTATTTCTCGGTGATCTCCTTCATGACCTTCTTCTGGTCATCAGTCAGGGGCTTCTTTTCCTTCTTCTCAGCGGCGCTGACCGTGAGAGCGGAGGCGGTGAGGAGGCCGAGGGCCAGAATGACGAATTTCTTCATAGGGTTCTCTGCTTTTGTTTGTTGTTAGTGCCGATTATCCGGCAAAAGGGGCAGACGGGGCGGTGTCACGGGAGGTTACAGGTTAACTCCGCCCCCCGAACCGAAGGCTTCCCCCTCAAAAGCCTGTTTGTGGGTTTCCTCTGGTCCAATTGGTTGCTTGAACGGACAATACCACTGCAATCCATTGTCCTGACGGCTCGCCCGAGCGATGACGAGTTCGAAGCCGCTACCGTCCGCCTTGAGCCCCCGGTATTACCAAGGCGAGGAATGCCAACCTGTTCCCGATGGTGTCTTTCACGGCTTTGAGCAGACGACCGCCAGCTTCCAATTTTGACCGGCTCGACAACCGTGCTCATGGGTTCAAACGCAGTGCATTGACTGGCTGTCGCGCAACCTGAACTTCTCCGCGGCGATTTCGCGGGCAAATCCGTCGTTCCCCATCCTTCACCGTCGGCCGGTTGCCTGTTCGTCGGACAGCGCCTACGATCACGCCGTGAATTTTCTGTCCGAAGTTCAACCCGGCGGAGGGGCTCCGCTGTATCAGCTCAAGATCACCCTCAAGGGATCGAAGCCGCCCATCTGGCGGCGGGTCGTGGTGCGGGCAGACATGAAACTGGACCGCCTTCACAACGTCATCCAGATCGCGATGGGCTGGACGGACAGTCATCTGCATCACTTCATCGCCGGCTCCGGGTTCGCCCGCATTTTCCTGGGGAGTCCTGATCTGGACATGGGAAGCGAGACGCTGAACGAGAAACGTCACGCTGTCGCGGACCTTGCGCGGGAGGTCAGGAGCAAATTCGTTTACGAGTATGACTTCGGTGACAGCTGGCAGCACGACGTGGTGTTGGAAAAGATTCTGCCGTCTGATTCCTCCTTCAAGCATCCGGTCTGTCCCGCGGGTGCGAATGCGTGCCCGCCGGAGGATTGCGGCGGCATTGAGGCTTATTACGGCCTGCTGGGAATCCTGGCCGACCCGAAGCATCCCGAACATGCCGCCACGAAGGAATGGACCGGCGGCGAACTGGACGCGGCGGAGTTCGATCTGGACGGAATCAACTCAGCTTTGAGACGGCTCAAAGGCTGAACATCCCTGCAACCGTTCACGACCATGCATCGGGGCGAAAACTTGAGGGCGGACACCGCGGCAAAGCCGGCGGACCTGCCCCGGATTCCCAATGCGCCCCGCGCCATCCAGAAGGGAAGCTCCCTCAAGGCTCTGCTTGATCGTGAGGCCATCGATTGCCTGGTCCGGAACATCTCGGTCGTCCACGCGGATTTCGACGGCGATTCGTTTCAGCGGGCCGCCACGAACGGGCTGGAGCCGCTTGCCATTCTTGAACGCGGAGTTCATCTGGCGCGGGCGCTGCGCGGGCATTTGCCGGGGCGATACGACGACGCGATCACCATTCTCCTGCGTTCGCTGACTCCTCCGCTCACCCGCACCGACGACCTCGGGCTGGAAGTTTTCTTTTACCTTCCGCATGTCTGCTTCGTCGCCGCCTACGGCCTCGACGCCGCGGACAATGGCGGACGCGATCCGTTCGAGACTTCCATGCGCGCGCAACACGAACTGACGCGCCGCTTCAGCGCGGAGTTTTCAATGCGGCCCTTCCTCATCCGCTGGCCCGGGCGGACGCTGGCG
>JBAYGL010000285.1:0-6851 GCA_041666725.1 Limisphaerales bacterium | reverse complement strand
TCGTAGCGCACGGTGAAGTTCCAATACTTCTCCTCGGTGACGAGGTCGGTGCCGTGCTCGCCCTTGTTGACGGTGTTCTTGAGGATGCCGTCCTCGATGGACCATGAGTTGTGGCCGTTGGCGCGGCGGAGCTTCCAGCCGGCGGTGTCCCTGCCGTTGAAGATGGGCTTGAAGCCGTCTTCCTTGTCAGCGGCGAAGGCGGTGGCGGCGAGGGCGAGGGCGGTGAGGAGTGTGACTAGGTTTTTCATAAAGTGTTTTTGCCCGCGGATGGCGCGGATAAAGGAACTGGCGAAGGCATTTTCATCCGCGTGTTCCGCGTGTTCCGCAGGCAGTTGAAATTACTTTTCCAGGCCCAGCGCCCACTTGATGCCGCCGAGAATGTGCTGTTGATAGGCCAGCGCGATGGCTGCCGGGTTCTTGCGGTTGCCGCCGGCGTCCTTCCATGCGGGGTCCCACATGTCTTCGCGATGGCCGAGCGAGGTGTAGAAGACGCGGCCCTTGCCGACGTTGCGATACCAGGACATGCCGTTGTAGCCGGGGGCTTTCGTGTGCGGATGCTGGTCCATCGAGAGCAGCTCATGGACGTTGCCCTGCTCGTGGCTCTTGAACTCGTAGATCTCGTCGAAGATTTCCCATTGCGCGGGCAGATGCTTCGTCGCGGGATGGCTCGGCTCCTTGTTGATGGCCGTCACCGTGACCTGCGGACCGTGCGTCCTGAATTCGCCGCCGAGCATCTCCACGTAAGACCGGAACCCGTGAAACGTGTCCGAACCCGAGTGCATCGCACAGAAGCCGTGGCCGGCCTCAATCCATTTGATGAACGCATCCTTGTCCGGCAGCGGCAGGTCGCCGGTGGTGTTGGCGAATATGACGGCATCATATTTGGACAGCGCTTCGGGTGACATCTTCTCGGCCAGCACGCGTTTCTGTTCGTCGGCATACTTCTGGTTCAGATCCTTTATATTCGTCTCCTCGGCCTGATATTTCGCCAGCTCGCTGTCGTAACGCTGCTTCGCGGTCTCGTCCCGTTTCGCATCGCCCGTGACCTTCGGCGCGTTGGGTTTGCGCAGGACGTTCGGCGGCGTGACGCGGGCGTAGTCCACGGTGAACGCACCGCTCTGCTCACCCAGCTGCGCGATGATCTTCTCGGCCACTTCAATCGAACTGTGCCGGAATCCCGTGGTGGTGGTGACGACGAGCACGGCCTTGGATCCGGCCCGGGCGCTGACGGCCAGCGCAAACACGGCAACGGCGGCAAGGACGAAACGAACAGGACGGAAGCTCTTCATGGGCAATCAGGGTTGTCAGCTGCGAACGAGGGGTTAGGACTTCTCGGACGGCAGAGGCATTCATCCGCCACGATCAGCACCGGGCCGATGAGACCGCACAACTGCGGCCGGGCTCAAACATCGCACAACTTCACCGCCTCGTTCAGCGACTTCACCTTGTCGCGCAGGGGAATGAACTCCTGGCCCACGTAGCCGGTGTATTTCGTCTCCAGGATGGCGCGCATGATGGGCGGGTAGTTGATCTCCTGCGTGTCATCAATCTCGTTGCGGCCCGGATTGCCGGCGGTGTGGTAGTGGGCGATGTAGTCCTTGTATTTGCGGAGCCGCGCGATGACGTCGCCGTGCATGATCTGCACGTGATAGATGTCGTAGAGGACCTTCACATACGGCGAGCCGACGGCCTTGAGGATGTCGATGCTCACGTCCATGTTGTCGCAGAAGTAATCCGGGTGGCCCTTCATCTCGACGGCGACCTTGGAGTTGAGCATCTCCAGCGCGACGGTGACCTTCTTCTGCTCGGCGAGCGGCGCGATCTTTTTCAAACCCCCGACCATGTTCTTGAATCCCTGCTCGTCGGAGAGCCCCTTGCGGAACCCTGAGAAGGTGATGACGCTGGGCACGCCGTGCGCGGCGCACTGGCCGATGCGCTCCTCCAGAACCTTCAGGCACTCGGCGTGCTGATCCGGCTGCGCGAAGCCCTTGGCGAAGCCGTGGCTGCCGGCGATGGCGCACTTGAGGCCGAGGTCCTTGAGCATGGGCCAGTGCTCCGGCCCGACCAGCTCGACGGATTTCACGCCGAACTTCACGGACCACTTCGCCAGCTCGGGAATGGTGAGCGGGCGGAAGTTCCAGGTGACGACGGACTGGTTGATGCGCCCGTTCTTCGCGACGTAGAAGTCCCCCGCTTCGGCGGCGAGGACCTTGGACGAAGTGAGCACTGACACGCCGGCGAACGCGGCGGCGGTTTTCAGGGCGGAGCGGCGGGAGTTTTTCATGACGGTCGGGCAGCAGCGGTTAAACATCGCAAATCTTCACACCCTGCTTGAGCGAGGCGAGCTTGTCCTCGCGCTTGGGGATGAACTCCTGGCCCACATGGCCGGCGTAGCCCGTGGCCTGGATGGCGCGGATGATGGCCGGATAGTTCAGCTCCTGCGTGTCGTCGATCTCGTTGCGGCCCGGCACGCCGCCGGTGTGGTAGTGGGCGAAGTATTGATGGTCGCGCTTGATGGTGGCGATGACGTCGCCCTCCATGATCTGCATGTGGTAGATGTCGTAGAGCAGCTTGAAGCGCTCGGAGCCGACGGCCTTGCAGAGCGCGATGCCCCACGCGGACTTGTCGCACTGGTAGTCCTTGTGGTTCACGCGGCTGTTGAGCAGCTCCATCACGAGCGTGACGCCGTGCTTTTCAGCCAGGGGCATCAGGCGTTTCAGGCCGATGGCGCAGTTCTTCACACCCGCCTCGTCGTCGAGGCCGGCGCGGTTTCCGGAGAAGCAGATGAGCTGCCTGAAGCCCGCCCCGGCGCACTGCTGGATGCGCTCGGTGTAAGCCTCCACGAGCGTGTCGTGATGCTCCAGGCGGTTGAACGCCTTGCCGATGCCGCCGAGGCCGTTCTTCTGCGGAAAGCTCACCATCGCGCAGTGCAGGCCGTATTTTTTCAGCAGCGGAAAGTCCGCCGGTTCGAGCAGCTCGATGGACGAGAGGCCGATGCCTTTCGCCGCCTTGCACAAGTCCTCCAGCGAGATTTCCCGATAGCACCACTTGCAGACGGAGTGTTTGACGGACGTTTTTGCGGCGGCATCCGCTGCGGAGAGGCGGTGCGAAAGGGCGGCCGTGGCGGCCGTCACGGCTGCCACGGTGGACAGGGCGGAACGACGGGAAAGCGGGGTGTTCATGGCGCGAAGTTTTGGTGTTGCTGTGCCCGGGCAGTTCAAACTCCGCCGCCTCCGGCGTCAAACGAATCTTTCGCACGTCCCCAATGCCGCCGCGCGACGCTTGCATTCCTCCAGACACCGGCACATTGTCCCCGACGCTTTTCACCGGGCGTTCAGTGAACGCCGCTTTGCTAATGAGCCAACAGCCCGAGACAGAACTGGATTTGGAACTGCAACTTCTCCCCGCGTGGGCGAAGCAGAACACCGACACGAACCGCTACGCCAACTACCGTGGCGACGAGGAAGCCGGCGGCGGCGCACGCCGCGGCCGCTCCTTCGGCGACCGTCCGCCCCGCAGGGATGGTCCCGGCGGACCGCGTCGCGACGGCCCCGGCGGCCCCCGCCGTGAAGGCGGACCGCGCCGCGAGGGTCCGGGTGGACCGCGTTCCGGCCCCGGCGGTCCCCGCTCAGGCCCCTTCCGTGGTGGCCGTGACGACCGCCGCGACGAACCGCGCCGCGAAGCCCCCGCCCCGCTGCCGGACTTCGATGTGAACCTCATGCCCGAGGAAAAGGGCGTGGAGGGTCTCGCGCGCCAGATCAAGCTCACCGGCCGCGCCTACCCCATCTTCGACGTCGCGCATCTGATTCTCAAGAAGCCCGACCGTTTCACCATCACCTTCAGCGTGGTGAAGCGTGGTGACACCGTGGCGGCCCCGCTGTTCCTCTGCACCCTGGACGACACGCTCTGGCTCTCCGAGGCCGACGTGACGGCGCACCTCCTCAACCGTCACTTCAACACCTTCTACTCGACCGAGAAGATCGCCGGCGAAGCGCCCAAGGGCACCTACACCTTTGTCGCGCAGTGCGGCATGAGCGGCCTCATCCTTGGCCCGCCGAACTACCACGACTACCAGACCAAGCTCCACAAGCTCCACACCGAGCGCTTCAGCCGGATCCCCTTCGAGGCTTTCAAGGCCCGCGTCAAAATCGTCCGCGACGAGGCCGTCGTGAAGCAGTGGGTCGAGGAATCCAGCTTCAAGACGGAGTTCACGGCGCTCAACGTCCCGGAGCCGCTCAAGTTCTCCAAGCGCGAGGATGTCGAGGCTCATTTCAAGGCCACGCACCTGCCCAACCTCTTCAAGCCGGTCGAGTCCCACACCCTGGTCGGGGCCAACGTCGGCCACTCCTCGCCCGTCATCCGGCGCATCTTCAGCCTCGTCGTCGAGGACCAGGTGCGCTTCCCGCTGAAGCTGGTCAACACGCTCTGCACCCAGTTCAGCCGGCTCGGCCTGCAGTTCTTCAAGGTCAACAAGACCATCACCCACGTCTCGGTGGCGCGCCCCACCCACCTCGACATGGAGGCGACCCCTGTCTCGCCGAGTCTCCGCCGCCTCATCGAGTTCATCGAGGCCACTCCCAAGTGCACGCGACGGAAGGTCCTGGAAGCCCTCGCCCCCGCGCCGACCATCATCAACATCCCGGTCCCCGTCGAAGGGCAGGCTCCGGTCGTGCCCGCCCCGGCGGAGCCCACGTCCGAGCAATCCGCCATCAACAGCGACCTCCACTGGCTCATCCATCAGGGACATGTCATCGAGTTCGCCAACGGACTCCTCGAGACCGCGAAGAAGCCCGCTCCCCGGCCAGCCCCGCAGCCGCGGCCCGAAGGCGCGCCGAGGCCTGAACGCGCCCCGCGAGCCGAGCGCCGCTACCTCCCGGTCTTCCTCGGTGCGCCGCTGCTCGTCGGTTGATTCCAGGCCGGCACAAACTTCCTTCGAAACGGAGCGCCCGGCATTGCCTGGCGCTCCGTTTCACTTTCGGGACAGGAGTCACGGGCCTTTTCGCCCCGATAATTCGCTTCGGGAACGGGTGGTGGAGGAGCACTGGCAAACACGGTCAAAAAATATTTCTCCGCCGAAAGAATCTGCCTGAACACTCCCCGCGCACCTCACGTCTGCCCTCTGCAACCAGATTTGATATGCACCGTTTCCACCTGCACCGCACGCTCGCGCTCCTGACCGCCGGGATTCTCGTCGCCCCCATCTTCTCCCGCGCCGCCGAGGCTCCCAAGGAGGACGCCAAGAAAATCCATCTGCCCGTTGCCAAGCTCCGCCGCTCGTCGAAGGTGGACTTCGAAAAGGAAATCCTACCCATCCTCCGCCGCAACTGTCTCTCCTGCCACAACTCGCAGAAGGGCGAGGACGGCGTGAACCTCGAAACCCCCCAGACCATCGCCAAGGGCGGCGACACCGGGAAGATCGTCGAGCGGAAAAAAGCCGAGAGCAGCTCGCTCTTCCGCGTGTCCGCGCACACGAGCAAACCGATGATGCCGCCCAGCGGCAACAAGGCCGGGGCGAAGAATCTCAACCCGGACGAACTCGCGCTGCTCAAGCTCTGGATCGACCAGGGGGCCACCGGCGAAGTGAAGGGCCGCGGGCCCATCGTCTGGCAGCCGCTGCCACCGGGCCTGACTCCCATCTACGCCGTCGCGCTCACGGACAACGGCCAGTTCGCCGCCGCCGGCCGCGCGAACCAGATTCACCTCTTCCATCTCCCCACCGCCACCGCCGTCGGCCGCCTCACGGACCCCGCGCTGCTTGCGGACAAAAGTTACGCCCGGCCCGGCGTCGCACACCGCGACATGACCTACGCGCTCGCCTTCAGCCCCGACGGCAGCACGCTTGCGTCCGGCAGCTACCGCGAAATCAAGCTCTGGCAGCGCCCCGCAGGCGCACCGAAGCTGACGCTCCCCGGCGCGGCGGAACTCCTCGCCACCAGCCCCGACGGCAAATGGCTCGCGGCTGTCACCGGCAATGACATCAAGCTCTGGAGCCTCCCTGCCTTCTCACCCGGCAAGACGCTTTCCGGCCACGCCAGCCCGGTGAAGGCCGTCAACTTCTCGCCCGATTCCGCGCGCCTCGTCTCCGCAGCGGACAAGACGGCCCGCGTGTGGACCCTCGCCGACGGCGCGCTCTTTGCGGAAATCACCGCGACCAATGACATCGTCGCCGTGACCGCACTGGCCGATGGCAAGCGCGTTGCCACCGCACACGGCGACAAGAGCATCCGCACCTGGAAACTTCCCGCAGCCGCCGGCGGCAAGGCCGAGGCCGGCGCGGTCATCGCCGCCCCCGCCGCCATCACGTCGCTCGCCACCCTCGCCCCCGCGCAACTCGTGGCCGGCGGTGCCGACGGCATTGTGCGCGTGCTCAACGCTGACAACGGCAGCGCCGTCCGCACGCTCGCCCACGGCGGCCCGGTCGCCGCGCTTGCCATCAGCCCCGACGGCAAAACCATCGCCAGCCTCGGCGTCACCAACACCGTCGCGAAACTCTGGAACGCGGCCGACGGCAAGGCGCTCGGTGAGATTCGCGGCGACCGCCACGTCGCCGACCGCGTCGTCGCGCTGGGCCGCGACGCGACGTTTGCCGGCAACGAAGTGACTTACCAGAAGGCCGCGCTGACAAAGGCCGAAGCCCAACAGAAGAAAGCCGACGAATCCGTCAAGAAGACCGAGGAGGAGCGCGTGAAGCTGGCCAAGACGCATCCTGAAAACGAGAAGAAGCTCGCCGATGCCACCACGGCCAGGACCGCCGCCGAGAAGGCAAAGATGGACGCCGAGGCCGGGGAGAAGAAGGCGATGGATGCAAAGGAGGCCGCCGACAAGGCCGCCACCGGGGCCGCTGAAGCCGC
>JBAYGL010000284.1:0-6892 GCA_041666725.1 Limisphaerales bacterium | reverse complement strand
GATCCACGCGGCGAGAAGGATGAAAATGACTTCGAGTCGGTTCACGAAAGCAGTTTGGAGTTTGGCAAGCGTGGCACCGATGGCTTGCCCCCTCTCCCTTTGCGGAGCAAGGGGAGAGGGCTGGGGGTGAGGGGTTGCGTGCGTTGGCGCTGGTGGCCGCACCCCTCATCCGGCCTCCGGCCACCTTCTCCCCTCGCTCCGCGAAGGGAGAAGGTGGCATCGCAACGTGGTTCACTGTCCGAGTTGCGGCACGCAACGCGAAACTCAAAACTCAAAACTCGAAACGGCGGCTTCATTGGGCGACGACCCAAACCTGGTCGAGGGCGTTGAGGTTGACCGCGAGTTTCACGCGCGCCTCCTGGTAAAGGCCGAAGCCGACGTTGCGCACGTCCACGATTTCGCCGATCCGGATGCCGGCCGGGAACACGCCGCCAAGGCCGCTGGTGAGCACCTGATGACCGGGCTTCAGCTCCAGCCCGCTCGTCACAATGCTCTGGCCGGGTTTCGCCGGACTGCCGCGGGAGAGGTAGGTGAGCGTCACGATGGCGGGGTCGGCAGGGTAGGGCATGATGATGCCGTTCTCCGCCGTCTCACGCACCAGGCCGGCGACGCGGCAGTTCTGATCTCCCAGCAGAAACACCTGCGACCTCGTGGAGCCGACGACCGCCACGCGGCCCGCAAGGCCCTCGGGAGTGACGACCGGCATGTCCACGCGCACGCCGTCCTTGCTGCCCGCATCAATGAACACGGTGCGCCACCAGTTTGCGGGGTCGCGGGCGATGACGCGTGCGGGCCTCAGTTTCCATGGCAGGCGGGCGGGGAAGCCGGCCTGCTTGCGGAGACGGTCGTTTTCACGCGTCGCCTCCTGCGCCTGGGCGAGGTTGAACTCCAGTTTCTGTTTCTCGGCGCGAAGCTGCTCCAGTTCACGGACAAGAACCTCCCGGGGAACGACGGCATTGCCCGCACGCCGGGCGACGCTCTGGGTGGAATCCGTGATGCCGAAGAGCGGGAGGAAGAGTCCTGTGACAGCGAGCTTGACGCGGCTGGCCGCAGTTTCGGGGAGGCTGAGAAAAATCAGCCCCGCCAGCGCCACAATTACGAGCGCGATATATTTCGACTTGCGCAGCATGGCCCGCAGGAGTGCGGGCGAACGGTCAGCCTTGGCTGGAGGTGGCGACTCGCTTGAGGAACGCAAGCTCCTGGAGGACGCGGCCCGTGCCCTCGGCAACGGCGGTCAGCGGATCGTCGGCAATGTGGACGGGCAGGCCCGTCTCCTGCGCGACCAGCCGGTCGATGTTCCGCAGCAACGCGCCGCCGCCCGCCATGACGATGCCGCGGTCAATCAAGTCCGCGGACAGTTCAGGGGGGCATCGTTCCAGCGTGATGCGAACCGACTCCAGGATGCTCGACAACGGTTCCTTCAAGGCTTCGCGAATCTCTTCTGAGCGGATGGTGATGGTCTTGGGAAGTCCCGCGCTCAAATCGCGGCCCTTGACCTCCATCGTGAGTTCCTGCTCCAGCGGAAAGGCTGAACCAACGCGGATTTTGATTTCCTCCGCGGTCCGTTCGCCAATCATCAAATTGTAGGTGCGCTTCATGTGCGCGACGATGGTCTCGTCAAACTCGTCGCCGCCCACGCGGAGACTCCGGCTGAACACGATGCCCGCGAGCGAAATGATCGCGATCTCGCACGTGCCGCCGCCAATGTCCACGATCATGTTGCCCGCCGGCTCATGCACCGGCAGGCCGACGCCGATGGCCGAGGCCATCGGCTGCTCGATGAGATAAACTTCGCGCGCCCCGGCATGGGTGGCCGAGTCTTTGACCGCGCGCCGCTCCACCTCGGTGATTCCCGAGGGCACGGCCACGACCACGCGCGGCGCGATCAGCTTGCGATGGTGAACCTTCTGGATGAAGTGCCGCAGCATCGCCTCCGTGATCTCGAAGTCGGCAATGACGCCGTCCTTCATGGGACGGATGGCGAGGATGTTTCCGGGAGTGCGGCCGAGCATCCGCTTGGCTTCCTCGCCGACGGCGAGCACGTTGGTCGTCCCCGCCTGGATGGCGACGACGGAAGGTTCCCGCAAGACAATGCCCTGATCGCGCACATACACCAGGGAATTGGCGGTTCCGAGGTCTATCCCAATGTCATTGGAAAACAAACTTTTGATCTGCGAAAACATGAATTGCGCCTAGCGGGTCGCAGCGTAGGAGGGCGTTGAAGAAGGGGTCAAGTCATTTCAGGGCGTATTCCCACCGACGCATGAAAACCAGCGCAAAGCCCGCTTCCACGGCCCGCCTGTCCACGTTACTGTCCGCGCCACGATGCGGCATAAATCAGAAATCAAGTTCGCCCTGCTCGCGGTCCTGATCCTCGCGGGCTGGACGATCCTGGCGTGGCGGCTCGGCTGGCACGACCGTGACTTCACGCTGGCGCAGCACGGCAAAAAGGTCGCGGCTGCGGCCTTCGCCCTGAGCATCTGGCTGGCGGTGCGGGAGCGGCGCGACCGGCGGCAGGGCGGGTGGATTGACTTTGGCGAGGGCTTTCAGACCGGCATGGTGGTGAGCGTCATCGCCGCGTTTCTCAACGGGGCCTTCATAGCTTTCTACAGCCGCGTCCTGAATCCCGGCTGGCTCCAGCGCGCGTGGGAGTGGCAGAAGGCCGGACTCATTGCGGCGGGCGCGAAGGAATCCGAACTGGGCCGACCCGAAGCCATCGCCAACGCGTCGCAGCGAATCGAGTATCAACTGCTGCTGGACCCCATCGGCAAGGTGGTGGTGGGGATGATCCTCGCCACGGCGATTGCGGCCATCCTGCGGCGGAAGCCGCCGGAAGAGCGGGACCAGGCCCCGGGCGCGTGAGCGTTCAGCGCCTGGCGGCGGGCACGACGGGCTGCAGCCAGGCGCATTCGGGGTCGCCGCGCTGCGACGGGTTCGGATGCGGCTTCGAGGAGACGACCTTCGCGCGGACGTAAATCTCGTTGCCCTTGAGCCGGTAGGTGGCGGTGGCGCCCTTCACTTCCGCGAGCACGACTCCTATGTCCTTGCTGTAGGTGTGCGCCACCCGGAGGGCGTCGCCGGTGCTGTTGCGCTGCGGTTCGTTTCTTGCATCGTAGCCGCGGCGCGTTCCGATGAACTGCGTGGTGTAGGTCACGCCCGGTTCCGCCTCGATTTCCAGGCTGATCTCCCTGGGGTTCTGCCGCAGCTCGCGGAGCTTCACGCCCGAGCTGGAATAGAAGTCGCCGGCCTCCAGCGCGGCGATGAGGCTCTCCGGGGTCAGCGTCACCGCCCGCACCCAGACCCAGCCGCGCAGCGGGTTGCTCTTGCTGGTGCTGACGGTGTGGTAGTTGTGGCCGTCATCCGTGGCGAGGCCATACATCACGTCGAGTTTCAGTTCCGCAAGCCGGCGGGTGAGGACGATGTCCCACAGGCGGTCGGTGCTCGGCGTGCGATTGGTGCCGTTGTTGTGGACCATGTGGTGGCCGTTGAAGACTTCGAAGAACTTTTCCCCGCGCACCTGCATCAGCTCCTCCGGGGTGATCGCGAGGCCGAAGTTCGGGTGGTTGATGTGGGGAATCATCGGCACGCCGGTGCGCTGGCGCTGCTCCAGCACGGAGTTGATGTTGTTCTGAAGCACCTCCACGACGCTGCCGCCGCCGTTCGGCCTGATGGGCTCGCGGAGGTTGTGCGCGTTCATGTGGAGGGGTGAGGTCTTCCACCGGTCGGTGATCTCCTCGCTCTGGATGAGGAGGAAACGCCCGGGCTCCTCAAACAGGCTTCGATACTCCGCCGTCGTTTTGAGCCGTGCCTGCGTGAGGTTGTCCTGCGTATGGCGCGTCTCCACCCACCGGGCTCCGGAACGGGTGAGGTATTTTTCGAAGGCCACCGTGGCCCCCTGCTGCGGCGTCACGACCGTGATCCACTTGTTCGAGTCCTGGAGGGTGTTGTGCTCGGTGAAGGCGAGGAAGTGATAGCCGTTGGTCTTGTAGCGCTCGGCGATCATCTCCGGAAAGTCGTCGCCATCGCTCCACAGCGAGTGCGTGTGGAGGTTGCCGCGCCACCAGCGGGCGGAGTCGGCGGCGGTGGCGGTGGAGAATACGCCGGTCAAACCCAGCGCGAGAACGAGCGAACGCACTTGGTGCATGGCAAGTGAGTGAGTCTTGCCGAGGGCCGCAGCAGGGGAAAGTGGAATTTCACTCCGCCTTCCGGCGGGGCTGTGGCCCTCGCCAGGCGGTCACGGTTTGCGCAGGCGGAAGAAACGGTTCGTGAGCGTGACCTGGTTGGTCATCGCGAAATCGCTCGACTCCACGCCGAGAACGCCCACCGCATCCGTCCACGACTGCGGGCGCAGATCGGGCGCGACCTGCAGGATGAAGCTGGACGAGCCAACGGGCCACGACAGGCGAAGCTGCCCGGTGACGGGGCTGAAGGACAGAGCGGGTGGCGCGTCGCCGGCAAAGGCGTTGAAGCGGGTTAAAAAGATGTCCTCGGAACCCGCGCTGACGGGGCTGTTGCCGCCCAATGCGCTGTTGCCGCTGAAGTAACCGGTGAGGAGCGTGTTTCCAGAGCCATCGACCGCCAGACCCAGGCCGAAGTCGCCTCCCAGATCGCCGCCGCCCGCATGTTGTGCGAAGGCAAAAATGCCGTTGGTGTCGAGACGCGCGAGGAACGCGTCGTAGGTGTTGGCCACGCTTGTCAGCCTTTCCGTCCCAAAAGCGGCAGCACCGCTGAAATAGCCGGCGATGAAAATCTGGCCGTTGCTGTCGAGCGTCACGGCGCGGGCCGAGTCCGGCAGCGTGCCGCCTGCCTGCCGCGCCCAGTCCAGCGCGCCCGCCGGGCTGAAGCGTGCGACGAACAGGTTCTGGTCCGTCATCGCGGTGGCGAGGTTGGTGCCGGGTAGTTGCGTGGTGCCCATGAACTCTCCGACGACATACGCGTTGCCCGAGGGGTCCGCCGCGATGCCATTGATGCGGTCATCCTGGGTTCCTCCGATCTGCTGAACCCATTGCAAGCCGCCATTTGGATCGAAACACGCAAGGAAAGAGTCGAAGCCGCCGCGATTCGTCAGAATTGCGCTGCCAGAGAAGCTGGCTGAAGCGCCTGCGAACACCCCGGCGAGATAGACGTTGCCGGCCGCGTCGGCAGCCACTCCGGTGGCCTGGTCAAACTGCCCGCCGCTGCCGCCGCCGCCGGCCTTTCGCGCCCACAGCGGGGTGCCCGTGCTGTCGAATTTCGCCACGAACGCCCGCCCGTAGTTGGTAAGCGCAACGCTGTTGAAGGTGGCCAGCGTGGACTGGCCTGCCACGAATACGTTTCCCGAACCGTCCAGTGCCACTGCGTTGCCGAGATCGTCGATGGCCGCAACCCCCAGCGCGCGCGCCCAGATGTTGGTGCCGTCGGTGTCAAACTTGGCGACAAACGCATCACTGTAGGAGGAGGCGCTGGTGTTCGTGAGCCGGGTGGAGCCGAAGGTGGCGATGCCCTGGAACTGGCCCACGAGACAGGCGTTGCCGCTCGTGTCCACAGCCACGGCCTTCACGTCATCATAGCCAGGCCCGCCGAGGCTGCGCACCCAGAGCAACTGGCCTGCGTTGCTGTATTTCATCAGGAAACCGTCCTGCGGTCCCGAGCTGGTCAGCTGGTTCGTCCCGAAGGTCGCGGTGCCGCCGTAGTGGCCCACGACGAAGACATTTCCATTCGCATCCACCGCCGCTGCGTTGCCCGCATCGGAACCCGGGCCGCCGGCGACAGCGCCCCACGGCGAGAACACGCGCACGGGGATGGTCGTCAGGAAGGCGTTCGCGCTGGTGATCGAGCCGTAGAGGTTGGTGACGATGACCGAGTAGGCGCCCGCGTGCGTTCCCACCACGCCGCTGATGGAGTAGGTGGCGTTCGTCGCGCCGGCGATGGGCGCCCCGTTGAAGCGCCACTGGTGGTTCAGCGGCGGCGTCCCCACCACGCCCACGGTGAAGACGGCCGGAGCGGCGATGGAGGAGACGCGGCCGGCCGGCTGTGCGTTGATGACGGGCGGGGAGTTGACGGTGAGCACGGCGCTGGAGCTGGAGCTGGAGCCATAGGCGTTGGTGACGAGCACCGAATAGCTGCCCGAGTTGCTGAACTGGGCGTTGGGCACCAGCAGTGAAGACGCGGTGGCCCCGGGAATGTCCGTTCCGTTGAAGCGCCACTGGTAACTGAAGGGCGGCGTGCCGGCGGCGGTGACGGTGAAGGACGCATTGCTTCCCGCCAGCACCGTCCGGTTGGTCGGCTGCGACGAAATGAACGCGGGAACGAGCACGGTCAGGGCGGCGTTGGCGCTGACGGCGAACCCCACCGGATTGTCCACGCGCACACTGTAGCTGCCCGCCTGGTTGGTCTGCACGTTGTTGAGCGTGAGCGTGGGGCTGGTCGCGCCGTTGATGTTCGCCCCGTTGAACCGCCATTGATAGGTGAACGGCGTGAAGCCGCTGTTCGTAACGGTGAACGTCACACTCCCGCCCAAGATCACGTTCGTGCCCTGCGGCGGTGAGGTGACAAAGGGCGCGCCATTGATCTCCAGGCCGGGGTTCTGAAACAGGTAGTCAATCTCGGCATCCACGAGGGCGCGGTTGTAGATCTGCACCTCGTCGAGCAGGCCGTTGTAGAAACCGGTGGGGACGGTGGTGACGTAGCCGCCGATGAGGAACGGCGCAGTCGAGGGGCTCATGGCGGGGGAGGGAAGCTGGGCCTCCGAGGGGGATCCATCCACATAAATTCGCCCTTCACTCCCCGCGCGGTTCACGAAAACCACCTGGTGCCAGCTGCCATCGTTCACATCCGTGGTTGAGGAGATCAGGAACCCGCCACCGCCGCCCTGTCCCCACTGCATGTTGACCTTGTTGGTCTGGCCGTAGAG
>JBAYGL010000283.1:0-6940 GCA_041666725.1 Limisphaerales bacterium | reverse complement strand
TGATCCAGTTTCTGCTCGACCTGCACACGACGCAGCACGGCTACACGGAGGTCGCGCCGCCGCACATTGTGAGCCGCGACTGCATGGTGGGCGTTGGGCAGTTCCCGAAGTTCGAAGACCAGGCCTACGCGGTGCGCGAGGGTCTCGATGAATCCACGCTGGGCAAGCTCTACCTTCTCCCGACCGCCGAAGCGCCGGTGGCGAACATTCATCGCGAGGAAATCCTCCCGGCCAGCCAGCTCCCGGTTTACTACTGCGCCTACAGCCCGTGCTTCCGCGCGGAGGCGGGCGCGGCCGGCGTGGGCACGCGCGGGATGATCCGCGTGCATCAGTTCGACAAGGTCGAGCTGGTGAAGATCGTGCGGCAGGAGGACGGCTATGCCGAGCTGGAGAAGATGCTCGCGAACGCGGAGAAGGTGCTCCAGCTCCTCGGGCTGCACTACCGCATCGTGCTGCTCTGCACCGGCGACATGGGTTTCGCGAGCGCAAAGACCTACGACATTGAAGTCTGGGCTCCGGGCCAGAACGCCTACCTCGAAGTGTCGAGCTGCTCGAACACGGACGAGTTCCAGGCCCGCCGCATGAACCTCCGCTACAAGGACGAGAAGGGTGAAAACAAGTTCCCGCACCTGTTGAACGGAAGCGGCACCGCGCTCGCCCGCCTCTTCGTCGCGCTCATCGAGACATATCAGCAGGCGGACGGCAGCGTGCTGATCCCGGAACCGTTGCGACCCTATTTGAAGGCAGAGAAAATTTCCTAGATGTCCCCGAGCGAAGAATCCGAAGCGGTGCTTATCCCTCCGAAGCCAGAGAGAGTTCTCGCGCGTTCATTTTGCATTTCTGCTCTCATTTGTCGGTCGTTCCTGGACCCGCATTCAGATGATGCGAATTGCATGACGACAAATGGAAAAATCTTGCCTTGGATTGAAGCTGTCGGAGCGGGCGACGAGTTGGAGCTTTGGGAAGCTGAAGCGCTGGCGCAACCGATGGGGAGTTGGAATGAACGCCAAAGAGTTGACTGCTCTTGGATGAGCGAGGGGTTGGTGATGCTGGTTTGGGCATTATCCCTCTGCCCACTACCCACGCACGATGAATGTGTAGACCCAAAAGAGGTGACCGATGCCTGTGGATTTCTTCGAGATGACGGAGCCCAATTTGGACAGAACGCCAGGCTCCGTTCGGTTCCGGAGCTAAAGAGCGCCGGGAAACGCGCCTTCGCCATTCACTGGAGAACAAGGCAGTTTCAACTAGACAGGAAGGCAATGGATTTTGAAAACCTCGCACGAACTGCTTGGTTCGGTCCTTTGGACATCGCCGGAGTTGCACTGGTCGACTCGGATTTGTCGGTTGGAGATTTATCGCTCTTCAATGCCGATCCGGTAGATGTGCATCGGGTGACCAGTATCGCGAGAGAGCGCCACCGGGCAGCCAACTGGTTGTTGGGGGAGTGCACATTGTTTTCCGAGGTTGATACCAGCACTTAGGTTTTGCGCTACGCTCGCTCCATGAAAATCCTCCTCGCCAGCAGCGAAGTTCACCCCTTCTCCAAAACGGGAGGACTCGCGGACATGGTCGGCGCGCTGGGCAAGGCCCTCGCGGCGGCAGGCCACGAGGTGGCCATCGTCACGCCGCTTTACCGGGGCATCCGCGAGCGCTTCACGGACATCCAGTCCACGGAATACCGTGTGGACGTGCCGCTGGGGAACGTCCGCGTCGAGGCGGGAATCGCCGAACTCCGCCTGGGGCCGCGTCTCACGGTGCTGTTCGTGGACCAGCGGGAATACTTCCACCGCCTCGCGCTCTACGGGGAGAACAACACGGAGTATCCGGACAACCCGCAGCGCTTCACCTTCTTTTCCAAGGCCATCGTTCACCTCGCCCGGTTTCACCCGTGGGGCCGGCCGGACATCGTCCATGTCCACGACTGGCAGGCCGGCCTGGTGCCGGCGTTGCTGCGGCACGAGCATCGAAGCACGGGATGGACCGCCCCCCGCAGCGTGCTGACCATTCACAACCTCGCCTATCAGGGCCGCTTCGCCGGAAAGACTTTCAGCCTCACGAATCTCTCGCTGGATTACTTCACCCCCACGGGCGTTGAATACTTTGGCGACGTGAACTGCCTCAAGGCCGCCATCATCTACGCGGACTTCCTCACAACCGTCAGCCCCCGCTACGCCCGGGAGATTTGCACGGAAGCCTACGGTTGCGGGCTGGACGACGTGCTCCGCGCCCGCCAGTCCAGGCTCGCGGGCATCCTCAACGGCGTGGACTACGACGAGTGGAACACGCACCGGAACCTTCACCTGCGCCACCCTTACTCCTTCCGCAAGCTGGCGGGCAAGATCGCCAACAAGCGCGACTTGCAGCGCGAGCTGGAACTCCCGGTCCGTGCCGACGTGCCGCTCTTCGCCACCGTCACGCGCCTCGCCGACCAGAAGGGCGTGGACATCCTCCTCGCCGCACTGGAGGAGATGCTCCCCACGGACATGCAGTTCGTCATTCTGGGCAGCGGTGATCCCGCCCTCCAGCGCGGCTACCAGAACCTCGCACGCCGTTATCCCGCGAAAGTCGTCGCGCGCATCGGCTATGATCACGCGCTCTCACACCGTATCGAGGCGGCGTGCGACTTCTTCCTGATGCCCTCGCGCTTCGAGCCGTGCGGTCTCAACCAGATGTATTCGCTGCGCTATGGCGCGATTCCCATCGTGCGCCGCACCGGCGGCCTCGATGACTCCGTGGTGGACCTCACGGAGAGCGAGGAACGGGCCGACGGCATCAAGTTCACCGAGTTCACTTCCCGCGCGCTGGCCGGAGCCATCCGCAAGGCCCTCGTTCTCTACGCCACGCCCGGGCTCATGGCCCGGATGCGCCAGAACGGGATGACGGCGGACTTCTCCTGGGGCCGCACGACTGGCGAATACACCAAGGTGTATCAGCGCGCACTGGCAGGCTGACGGCCTCGCCGCCGTGGAACCGGAACCGTGTTCAACACAAGCAACGTTTCCTTCAAATTCGCCACATGAAAGCTGCCTATGTTCACACGCCCGGTCCGGCGGGTTCACTCATCTTCGGTGACCTCCCGCAGCCGCAGCCACGCCCTGGTGAAGTGCTCGTCCGCGTCCAGGCCGTTTCGGTCAATCCGATCGACACTTACGTCCGTGCCGGCATGGTGAAGATGAACCTCCCGCTGCCGTTTATCGTGGGCTGCGATCTCGCGGGCGTCGTCGAGGCCGTCGGGGCGGAGGAGAAGCGCTTCAAGACCGGCGACCGCGTGTGGTGCTCGAACCAGGGCTTGTTTGGCCGGCAGGGAACTTTCGCCGAGTTCGCGTGTGTCGAAGAGCGCTGGCTGAATCCGATCCCCGACGGAGTGCGCGACGAGGATGCGGCGGCCATCGCACTGGTGGGCATCACGGCGCATCTGGGCCTCTTCGCAAAGGCCCGGTTGCAGGCGGGCGAAACGGTTTTCGTCAACGGCGGTGCGGGCGGCGTCGGCTCGATGGCCGTGCAGCTCGCCAAGGCCGCCGGTGCGCGCGTGATCGCCACCGCCGGAAGCGACGAGCGCGTGGCGAAATGCCGGGCGTTCGGCGCCGACCTCGCGTTGAACCATCGCACGCACGACGTGGCGGCGGCCGTGAAGGAATTTGCCCCTGCCGGCGTGAACGTCTTTTGGGAGACGCAACGCGAACCCGACTTCGACCGCGCCGTGCCGCTGCTCGCGCCCCGCGGGCGCTTCGTGCTGATGGCCGGACGCGAGGCGCGGCCGGTATTCCCGGTCGGGCCGTTCTACGTGAAGGACTGTTCCCTGCACGGCTTTGCGATGTTCAACGCGACGCCGGACGAGCAGCGCCCGTGCGCCGGGGACCTGAACCGCTGGCTCGCCGAAGGCAAGGTGCGGGCGAACATTGACCGCATCCTGCCGCTGGCCGAGGCCGCAACAGCGCACCGGCTCCAGGAGGAAAGCACACTGCAAAAATCCGGCGCGCTCGCAGGGAAAATCGTGCTGCGTCCGTAAGGCCCTTCGCTTGGTGTCCACGCTTCAGCGTGTCGGAAGCGATGGACACGCTGAAGCGTGGACGCCAAACAGAAGACACCACCGCCATTCCACATGCCCGTCATCACGTTTCAAGCCACGTTTGGCTTTGGCATTCCGCCGAGTTGACCTAGCTTCCGCCCCGTCATGAATGTCGTGAACAACCCGGCTTTCGCCGCCTTATGCGCCCTGCTCGCCCCCGAGCTGGTGCTGGCGCAGGTGCTCGTGCGCCGGCTGACGCCGGGCTTTGAGTTGCGCCACGCGGACGATCGCGCGGCGGCGGCGGGAACCCTCCGGGCCGTGGCCGTGGTCGAGTTGCGCACGCTGGCAAACCACACTGCGAGCGGCGAGTTCCGCCCCATCAAGGCCGCACCGAACTTGGCCGCCGGCTGGCGGTGCGTGGCGACGGACGAGACTGAGTTGGAATCCGCCTTGAGCCTGCTTTACCCCGGCGCTGTGGCGGACTGGTTTGCAGCACAGCACCCGGTGCCGCCGGTCACAGATTACCGTGACTACACCGCGCGGCAGACGGGCATGTATCGGATCACCACGATGCTGACCGACGCGCAGGCCGGGCAGATGATCCGTGCCTGCTGCAACGCACGCTTCTGCCTCAAGCGCCGGCTCTGGACCGTCCCCGGTCTCGCGCCCGACGCGGCGGACATCAAGAGCCTCATCCCGTGCCTCGAACCCTGCGCCGTGCTGATGGAGTTCGCACGCAAAGCCGTGCGCATCGAACAGGAGGAGCACAAGCCGTCCATGGTGCCGGCTCCGTCCGAAATTGAATCATTGCTGGCGGCTTTGGACGCCACGCTCGCGAATCCACCTCCCGACCAGCGCGCGGCTGATTTGTCCGCCGCTGACAACCCCCGCCGGCTTCAGCTTCTGCGGGAGAAGCTTCAGGGTTTTGCCCCAGTTGCCGGGGCCGGCAACAAGGAATAACTCTTGGCTCAACACGTCCAAGCCACATGAAACGAACCGTCCTCCGCGCCCTCGCCGCAGTGCTGCTGCTCGCGACCTTCACTGCGCGTGCCCAGGCTCCCGACGCCGACAGCCTTTTTGAACAACTGCAGAAGGCGGCGGAACCACTCCCGCAACCGGCCGAATGGCAGGGCCGTGTTCCAACGCCGGAGGATCTGGCCGCCTTTCGCACCCGGCAGGCCGGGGCCGCGATCCGCGCGGCGGATCTCGCCGCCGAGTTCTCCGCGCGCTTTCCCACGCACGCCAAGGCCGCCGAGGCGCTCGGACAGCGCCACGAACTTCTCTCCCGGGCCGTCCGTCGCGGCGACACTTCCCGGCTGGGGCAGCTTGACAAGGTGGAGGCCGAACTGCTTGCAGACCCGAAGCGCACCCCGGAGGAAAAGTTCCGTCTGCGGATGCAGACCGTGGACCGCAAGGCCGGCTTGAAGCAGGCCGAGGGCATGGAGGCGATGCTCGCCGAGTTTGAGAAGGGCGCGCGCGCGTTGCAGAAGGATTTCCCGGAACGGAAGGAAGTTTTTGAAATGCTCTACGCCGTCGCGATGCGCTCGGACGGGCCGAAGGCGACCGCCATCGCGAAAGAGATCGCCGCCAGTTCCGCCGAGCCCCAGGTAAAGGAGGCCGCCGCCGCCCTGCTCAAGAAGACCGAGCGCGTGGGCAGGCCGCTGGTGATCAAATTCACCGCGCTGGACGGTCGCAAAGTCGAGCTGGCCAAGCTCAAGGGCAAGGTCGTGCTCATTGACTTCTGGGCCACCTGGTGCGGGCCGTGCGTGGCGGAGATTCCGAACATCAAGTCCACCTACGAGAAGCTGAACCCCAGGGGATTTGAAGTCATCGGCATCAGCCTCGACGACGACAAGGCCGCCCTGCTCGCGATGGTGAAGCAGAAGCAGATCCCGTGGCCGCAGTTCTTCGAATCGGAGAAGGAGGAAAACCGCTACGCGAAGGAGTTCGATGTGTCATCGATCCCGACGATGTGGCTCGTGGACAAGCAGGGCAGGCTGGTAGACGTGAACGCAAGAGAGGGGTTGGAGAAAAAGGTGGAGAAGCTGCTGGCGGAGAAGTGAGCGGGCGGAGTGGTTAGCAGTTAGTGCTTAGTGGGAGATGCGGCAAATACCAGCCACTAATTACTAATCACTTTCCCCGCTTTCCACTTCTCAACCTCTGCGCCCCTGTTCATCCTACGGCATGGACTCACTGCTTTTCCCGGGCGGGAAATTCCTCGGCATCGAGTGGCACGTCTGGAAACTCGTCGGCTGGCTCGGCAACGTCGTGTTCTTCTCGCGCTTCATCGTGCAATGGTATGCCACGGAGAAACGCAAGCAGGTGGTCGTCCCGTCCGCGTTTTGGTGGCTGAGTCTCAGCGGCTCACTGCTGCTCCTCTCCTACGCGTTCTATCGCAAGGACTCCGTCTTCATCTTCGCGAACCTCTTTTCGTGGATTCCTTACATTCGAAATCTCGTCATACATCACCGCCACAAGGATGCGCACGTCTCCTGTCCGGCATGTCAAGTGGACTGCCCGCCGCAGGCCAACTTCTGCGCAAGCTGCGGCGCAGCGCTGAGAGTCGATGGAAAATCGGGGCCGGGAACACCAAAGCCCGCCTGACGTGTCGGAGTCCCGTCCTACCGGGAGGATTGGAACACCAGCGCCGCCTGATTGCCCCAGAAGCCGGCGGATACGGACAACGCAGAGCTGACTTCCACCGGCCCGCTGCCTGCGCGCAACAGGTTCAACTGTGTCTTCGAGTCCGGGGCCAGGCAGTTGGTCGTGCCGGGCAACCGCCCTTCGCGAATCGCCTGGATTGAAATGACAGCCTCCAGCGCGGCGGACGCGCCAAGGCAGTGGCCTGTCACCGCCTTGGTTGATGAGCACGGCACCTTCACCGCCGCTTCACCCAGCGCGGCACGAAGCGCGTTCGCTTCCGCGAGA
>JBAYGL010000282.1:0-6988 GCA_041666725.1 Limisphaerales bacterium | reverse complement strand
CCGCGGTCAAGGAGATGGGCCGCAAGTTCGGCAAGCAGCCGCTGGGCGTCGCGGGCACGTTCTTCGCCTGGGTCCAGGACGGTGCCGGCGCGGAGGAGATGAAGGCGCTCTTCGCCGAAGTGCCCGAGGCCGTGAAAAACACGGTCGAGGTCGCCGAGCAGTGCAACGTCGAGTTCAAGTTTCCGAAGGACGTGAAGGACATGCACTACCCGGTGTTCCATCCGCCGGAGACTTACACGCGCGAAGGTTACTTGCGGAAGCTGGTCGCCGAGGGCCTGGGCCGCCGCTACACGCTGGATGTGAAGGCCGTGGGGAAGGAGTTCGTGGTCGAGGGCATCCGCGAGCCACGGAAGCTGCCGACTTACCAAGCGCCGAAACACGCTGACGGCTGCGATGTCACACCCCAGACGCCAGACGCCAGCCCCGATCACCTTTCCGATCCCGCCATCGCCGCCGCCATCAAGGTCATCATCGACCGCCTCCAGCTCGAGCTCACCGTCATCGAGAAGACCGGGTTCATCTCCTACTTCCTCATCACCGCCGACTTCGTCGCGAAGGGCCGCGAGATGGGCGTCGCGTGCGTGGCGCGCGGTTCCGCCGCAGGTTCGATAGTCACCTATCTGCTGGACATCGCGAACGTTGACCCCATCCGCTACAACCTGCTCTTCGAGCGCTTCCTGAATCCCGAGCGCGTCAACCCGCCCGACATCGACATTGATTTCGCCGACGACCGCCGCGGCGATGTCATCGAGTATGTGCGGCAGAAGTATGGCCGCGATTCCGTCGCGCAGATCATCACTTTCGGCACGATGGGCGCGAAGTCCGTCATCCGCGACGTGGGCCGTGTGATGGGCCTGAGCTACGGCGATTGCGACCGTCTGGCCAAGATGGTGCCGGTGGATCTGAAGATGACGCTGGAGAAGGCCCTCAAGCAGTCGGCCGAACTCAAGACCGCCTACGATTCAGAGGAGGTCACGCGCGAGCTGATGGACAACGCCTTCGTCCTCGAAGACATCGCGCGCAACTCCAGCGTCCACGCCGCCGGTGTGGTCATCGGCGACCAGCCGCTGGTGAACCTCCTCCCGCTCAAGCAGGACGAGGACGGCACCATCGTCACGCAATACCCGATGGGCCCGGTCGGCGACCTGGGCCTGTTGAAGATGGACTTCCTCGGGCTGAAGACGCTCACCGTCATCCGTAACGTCTGCGACATGGTGAAGCAGACGCAGGGCGTGACCATCGCCGTGGACGACCTGCCGCTCGACGACGCGAAAGCCTACGACCTGCTCAACAAGGGCAACACGGTCGGCATCTTCCAGTTGGAATCCGGCGGGATGCGCGACCTCTGCCGGAAGTTCCAAATCAGTTCCGTCGAGCACATCACCGCGCTCGTGGCGCTCTACCGCCCCGGCCCGATGGACCTGATTCCCGACTTCATCAAGCGCCGTCACGGCGAGGTGGAGATTGTGTATGAGCATCCGTTGTTGGAGAGCATTTCCAAGGAGACTTACGGCGTGCTCATCTACCAGGAGCAGGTGATGCAGGCCGCGCAGATTCTCGCCGGCTACACGCTCGGTGGCGCTGACCTGCTGCGCCGCGCGATGGGCAAGAAGAAGGCCGAGGAGATGGCCGAGCACCGGCAGCACTTCGTGAAGGGCGCGAAGAAGCACAACCAAATTCCCGAATCGAAGGCCAACCAGATTTTCGATTTGCTGGAGAAGTTCGCCGGCTACGGCTTCAACAAGTCGCACGCCGCCGCCTATGCCATCGTCGCCTACCAGACCGCGTATCTGAAGGCCAACTACCCCGTCGAGTTCCTCAGCGCGATGATGACGAACGACATGGGGACGCAGGAGAAGCTCAAGATCGTCCTCGACGAAGCCAAGGCGATGGGCGTGGAAGTCCTGCCGCCGGATGTGAACGACGGGCAGGCGTTTTTCTTCCCGGCCAGCAGCGTTCGCGGCGTTTCGAGTTCAGTTGCCGTTCTCCCTCACCCTCACCCTCTCCCGCTGGGAGAGGGGACAGCCACGAGCGCGCCTCGTGGCACCGCGCGGGCCGATTCCAACCCAGCGCTGTCTGCGTCTCTCCCTCTCCCAGCGGGAGAGGGCCGGGGTGAGGGAGAACACATCCTAAAACCCGCCGCATCCGCTCCAGCATCCGGCATCCAGCATCCAGCATCGCCCGGTGCAATCCGCTTCGGCCTCGCCGCCATCAAGGGCGTCGGCGAAATCGCCGTGCAAGGCATCATTGAAGCCCGTGACAAGGGCGGCAAGTTCACCAGCCTCACCGATTTTTGCGAGCGCGTGGACTCCCGCACGGTCAACCGCAAGACCCTCGAGGCCCTCATCAAATGCGGTGCGTGCGATTCCTTCAACGAGCCGCGCGCCTCCATGTTCGCCGCGCTCGACCGCATCATGGCCCGCGCCGCCAGCGCCGCCGCCGACCGCGTGCGCGGCCAGGTCTCGCTCTTCGGCATGATGGAGGAAGCCGCGCCGAAGCAGGTCGAGAAGTCCGCCCAGCTTCCCGAGTGGCCGCAGCACGAGCTGCTGGCGCACGAAAAGGAACTGCTCGGCTTCTACGTCACCGGCCATCCCCTCACGCCGTTCGCGTCGTTGCTCGAAAAGTTTTGCCTCCACAATTCCGCCACCGCGAAGACGCTCCCCGCGCGCGGCATGACGCGCATCGGTGGGATGATCGGGGCTGTGCAGCAGGGCATGAGCAAGAAAAGCGGCAAACCCTACGCGATGGTCACGCTGGAGGATCTGGAGGGCACGTTCTCGATGCTCCTGATGAACGACAACTACGACAAGTATCGCGAGCTGCTCGTGCCGCAGAAGGCGCTGCTCGTCGTCGGCGAGGTCAACAACGACGAGGACAAGCCCAAGCTCTTCCCGACGGAAATCATGCCCCTGGAGGACGCGCCGCGGAAGTTCACCAAGCAGGTCCACTTCCGCCTCAACACGGCGCATCTGACGCCGGAGCTCATCGAACGCGCCGGAGCCATTGCGCAGGCGCACCCGGGCCGGTGCCCGCTTTTCCTTTGCATCCGCCGTCCCGCCGGCGAACTCATCTTCATCGAGACGCACGACCGTTTTCACGTCGCCGCGTCCATCGGCCTGCAAAAGGCCGTGGATGAGCAGTTCGGCGAGGAGGCTTACTACGCGAAGGTGGACACCACGCCGCCCGAGCGACCGCGCCGCGCCTGGGAACGCCGGGGTGGCGGTGACTCGGGGGAAGATTAGCGGGCGAGCCGGTGGAAAGGTGAGAGATTGCTGGAGACACACGCTCCCCCTCGCACTTTCCCGATTTACCCGCTCACCATTGAATCACCTTCAGCGGGCTGGAGAAGTCATCCGTCCACACGCCCACGCGCGGATTTCCTTCCAGCGGGGACCACCGGGTGTAGCGCCAGAACCCGGCGAGATCGTCCGCAGTGCGCGCCATCACCACCCAGTGCGATTGCTCGCGCCCGGTCGCAAATTCCGCCGCCACGAGCGTCGTGTCATCGCAGCCAAGGGTGGCAAGCCGCAGGTCGGCCGCGAGATTGGCGAGCACCGGTTCAAGCAGGAGATAGCGGTTCGAGATGTGGAACGCCAGCATCCCGCCGGGCGCGAGCTTGCGCAGGTAAAGCTCCACCGCCTCGCGGGTGATGAGATGCACGGGAATCGCATCCGAGCTGAACGCGTCGAGCACGAGCAGGTCATGGCTGTGGTCCGCCGCCTCGCGCAACCGCAGGCGGGCGTCGCCCTCCACCAGTCTTGTCTCCGCCGCCGCTGACCGCGCCAGGAACGTGAAGAAGTTCGTGTTCTGTGCGATGCGCATCACCGACGGGTCAAGGTCATAGAACGTCCACCGCTCCCCCGCGCGCGCGTAAGCCGCCATCGAGCCCGCGCCCAGGCCGATGACGCCGACGCTTCGGGCTGCGCGCGTCGAAATCACGTTCACCATGTCTGGCCTGCTGCCGACTGGGAAAGGCGGGTTGCTTGAGCGAGACATCGTCACACGAGATTCAGCCGCCCCGAACACCTTGAACACATCCCCCAACGGCCCTTCCCGGTGATAGAACGTCAGCGGCTCCGCCGCGCGCGCTGCGTCGAGAAACTGCCGCCCGTGAATCGTCCGCCCGTGAACAATCTGCCGCGCATCCCCGTTCGGCGACAATGTCACGCGCGTCACGCCGAAGAAGTTCCGCTCCACATGCAGCGTCCTGCCGAAGCCTCCGGTGAAAAACACGCCGCCCAAAAACACCGCCCCGAGCCCCAGCGCAAACCGGCGCCGCGCATCCACGAGCAGGAAGCACAGCATCAGCGGCAGCCCGAAGATGACGAGCGTCTGGAGTTGGGGCGGCAGCAATTTCGACGACGGCAGGAACGCGGCGAGCGCGGCGGTGAGCAACGCCAGGCAGAGCGGCCAGAGAAGGTCGCGGGCGGAGCCGGTAGGGCGAGACTCCGTCGAGCCCCATTTGCCGACGGAATCGGCGCGAGCGTGGCGAGCATCCCGGGTGACGCTCAGGGCCGAGATGCTCGCTACGCTCGCCTCGCTGCGCTCGGTATGAGGCTCGACGGAGTCTCGCCCTACCAGCGATTCCGCCTCCCACCGCAGCCAGCACGCCGCCATCAGCGCCAGCGGATATTCCACCACGGAGTTGAACAGCACCGGCGCGAGCAGCGTGTTGAAGAGCCCGCCCAGCACGCCGCCCAGCGACATCCAGAGGTAGAATTCGGTCAGATGCTCCGGCTCCGGCCGGTCCGCGGCGAGGCGGGCGTGACAGACCATGGCGGCGACGAAGAAGACGACGAGATGCAACCCCATCACCAGCCAGGCCGGCTCGCTCAGGCCGGCGCACATCTGGTAGACCAGCGCCAGCGCGCCGATGGGCAGCGCCCGCGAAAGCAGGTGCGTGGAGAATATCTGCCGGCGGGCGAAGACAAAGACGAACGTGAGCAGATACAGCGCGAGCGGCAGGACCCAGAGCAGCGGCATCGAGGCGATGTCCGTGGTGATGTAGGTCGTCACGCCCAGCAGGAGGCTGGACGGCACGGCGGCGCAGACGGCCCAGTGCAGACGGCGGGTGAGCGTCATCCCGGTAGGGTGAGACTCCGTCGAACCCCATCTGCCGACGGAGTCGGCGCGAGCGGAGCGAGCATCTTGGTTTGGTTCGGCGCTTCCCGAGATGCTCGCTGCGCTCGCCTCGCTCCGCTCGGAATGGGGCTCGACGGAGTCTCGCCCTACCTTCACTCCACACGCCAGCACGAGCAGCGGCATCGCGATGAACGCCGCCATCCACAGCCACGCCTGTTCGCGCAACGGATAGTTCAGTTCAATAAACAGGGGATAGCCCAGCAGCGCCGCGAAACTGCCGAGGTTGCTCGCGGCGTAGAGAAAGTAGGGGTCGCGCGCGCCGGCGTCCGCCGATGCGGCGAACCACCGCTGCAACAGCGGCGTGGTAAACGCGAGCACGAAGAATGCGGGGCCGATGTTCAGGAGCAGTTGCCACAACAGCCACGCGGTGGGCCAGTGCAGCCACGGTGCGGCGGCACTTTCGTTGAGCCGGATCGGAAGCGTCCCCAGCGCGGCGAGCAGAAGGGCGAAGTGAACAGCAAGTTGCGACCGCGGCTTGAAGCGGCCTGTCATCCAGTGCGCCGCCGCATAGCCCGCGAGCAGCATCGCCTGGAAGAAAACCATGCAGGTGTTCCAGACGGCGGGCGCGCCTCCGAGCTGCGGGAGGACCAGCTTGCCGACCATCGGCTCGACCCAGAAGAGCAGCGCGGCGCTCCAGAACAGGGTGATGGCAAAGAGTGTGGTCACGCAGCGAACGGACGGACTGTAGGTTTGCACCGTGCCGCAGGCAAGGCGCGGACTCCCGGGTTGGCAACCGCCCGCCAGCCCGCTAAACTCGGGGCATGGCCGCACCCTTTCGATTCCGGCATCGCGTGACTTATGCCGAGTGCACCGTGGGGAACCACGTTTACTACGCGCGCTACCTCGACATCCTGGAGGCGGCCCGGGGCGAATTCTTCCGCGTCGCCGGTGCGCCGCTGGCGGTTTTGCAGGCGCAGGATGTGATTTTTCCCGCCATCGAGGCGCACCTGCACTACGAGTCCGCCGCCCGCTACGACGATGAATTGATCATCGAGGTGGTGATGGTGGAGCTGGACCGGCTGAAAATCACATTTGCCTACGGCGTTTCCAATGGGCGCAACCAGATCATCCTGACGGGCCGGACCTGCCACGTCTGCACAGGCCTGGATGAAAAACCCAGGCGGATGCCGCCGGAACTGTTCAACCGTCTGAACGCCACGCTGCCCGGCTCACCCGCGCCTGCCCGCCCCGTGACACCCCGCGTGCCCAAGATGCCGACGTGAGATGCCTGGCATTTTGGAAATTGGAAATGTTTGTCCGTGGTTGTGTTGGGACGGGATCGTCACTCCAGCATCGGCAAAAGCCGGCGTTTGGTCTGCGCCGTGATTTGTGAAACCCCGCTCCCGGCGTCGCAAAGCAACGCCAGTCGGAACGGAGCAGATACCAAGGCCAGTAAAGACCGGCGGGAGCGACGGGACTCGAACCCGGAAATGCGCCTTCGCAGATTCTCGCAAAAGGCGCATGTCGACCCGATGAACGCTCGCGACTCTGCGAGTTGCGGCTTTTTTGGAAAGTGAAGATTCCAATATTCGCTGCGGACTGCCTCGAAGCCGTGGCTGTCTGCCCGCTGATTCAGCACGGAACGTGACCGCGAGAAGTGCCAGACCTTCGAGCCAATCAACACGGTGCCGGCTACCGCGTGGAAGATCAGGGAGCTGCTGTCCATGATGTGCGGCGACGGCAAACGCCCAAGCCTACGAGCAGTCACGATTGCGACCGGAGCGCGACGCCGAGAGGCTTACTTCCGTGGCAGCCCTTTCCTGGCGACGCGGGTTTTGATGGCCGCCAGCTCGACAGCCGCCGTCACGTTTCTGACGACATCCCGATTGAACACGCTGGGCACGAT
>JBAYGL010000281.1:0-7004 GCA_041666725.1 Limisphaerales bacterium | reverse complement strand
TGCCGGAGTTGAGGTCGGGAAAGACGAGCACGTTCGCGTGGCCTGCGACCTGGCTTTCGGGGAGTTTGCGCGAGGCGATCTCCGGCACGAGCGCGGCGTCCACCTGCAACTCGCCGTCGAAATCCGCATCCAGGGCGCGTTGTGTCGCGCGTTGCCGGGCCAGCGCGGTCGCGGCCTCGACCTTGTGGACGGATGGATGGTTCGCGCTTCCTTTCGTCGAAAAGGACAGCATCGCCACACGCGGTCGGACCCCGAGAAGCTGGCGCGCCAGAAAGCCGCTCGCCACCGCGATGTCGGCGAGCTGATCGACGGTTGGATCGGGAATGACACCGCAGTCCGCCATGAGCATCGCGCCCTGGTGGCCGAAGCGGGTGTCCTCGACTTCGAGCACCATGCAGCTTGATGCCGAGCTGTAGCCAGGGGCCAGCCGGATGATCTGGAAGACGGGCCGCAGCACGCTGCCGGAGGCCTCGCTGGCACCGGAGACGATGCCGTCCGCCTGGCGCATGGCCACCATCATCGCGCCGAAGTAGTTCGGCTTGCGCAGCGCATCGAGCGACGCCTCGTGTTGGATGCCCTTTGCGCGCCGGAGACGTTCGTAAACCTTGGCGAAGCCCTCCAAATCCTCGCTCTCCTCGGGATTGATGATGCGGATGCCCTGCAGGGAGAGATTCAGGCCCTCGGCGACGCGCTTGACCTGTGTGCGGTCCCCCAGCAGGACGGGGGCGCCGAGTTGCAGCGAGCAGAACTGCCGCGCCGCCTGCAATACCCGGGGTTCGGTGCCTTCGGGAAAAACAATTCTCTTCGGGTGCCGCTGCAGCCGCTCGATGACGCTGCCGATGAAACGCATGGCGACTTGGTAGCCGACCGGGCAGGGGACTGCAACCGGCAAGTCCGCCCCGCGACGCTCATCCGGCGGCCGGGAACCACGTCAGTGCGCGGCGGCTTTCGCTGCCTCGCTCTTGCCCTCAAGCGCCCTGGCGGCGATTTCGCAGCAGCATTCGTGGGGTTCGAGCGGGCCGGATTTGGCCAGGCTGGCGAGGTCTTCCTCCTCGTTCTTCACGATTGCGTGCCGGATGATGAGGAAGTAGCTGATGGGGAGGCTCGCGGCGAAGAGGACGATCAACAACTCGGAGAACTGGGGCATACGGTTCGCTTTCGTTCGGGTGGCAATCCGCCGCCCGCGGCGCGATTCCGTGCGCCGAACGGTGCCCCACTGGTAAGTGCAACACGAACCGGCGGCTCTCCCTTTATTGCCGGCTCGGAAACATTTTTTGGCGCATCCGTCCGGGCTACGTCACGAACACGGTCGCACTCAGCGGCGGGAGCGTGAATTCAGCGGAGAAGGGCTGGCCGTGCATCTCGATTTCCTCGGCGTTCACGCCGCCAAGGTTGCCCTGGTTGCTGCCGCCGTAGATGGCGGAGTCGCTGTTCAACACTTCGCGCCAGAAGCCGCCGTGCGGGAGGCCGATGCGGTAGCCGGTGCGAAGCTCGGGCGTGAGGTGCAGGACGACGAGCATCTGCTGGCGTCCGTCCTTCGTGCGGCGCAGGAACGAGAAGACGCTGTGCAGGTTGTCGGAGCAATCCA
Organism: Limisphaerales bacterium; assembly: GCA_041666725.1. Lineage (GTDB taxonomy): Bacteria > Verrucomicrobiota > Verrucomicrobiia > Limisphaerales > SXTU01 > SXTU01. Next base: position 5,416 of record JBAYGL010000281.1, on the reverse strand, counting down.
CCCATTGGAAACCTTCCACATCATAGTCGGCCTCCCAAAGGGCCGGATGCGAGCGGTAGAGCTGGTTCAGGTCGGAGAGGAAGCGTTGTGCGCCGGAGTGCTGCGGACCCTGCTCCAGGAGCCACCAGTCGAGGCTGCGGTTCTCACCCCATTCCTGCCCCTGGCCGAACTCGCAGCCCATGAAGAGCAGTTGTTTGCCGGGGAAAAGCCATTGGTAGCCGAGCAGCGAGCGGAGGTTCGCGAACTTCTGCCAGTCGTCGCCGGGCATCTTGCCGAGCAGCGAGCACTTGCCGTGGACGATCTCGTCGTGCGAGAGCGGCAGGATGAAGTTCTCGTTGTGATGATAGAGCATCGCGAACGTGAGGTCGTGCTGGTGGTAGCGGCGGTAGAGCGGGTCGCGGCTGTAGTAGCGCAGCGTGTCGTTCATCCAGCCCATGTTCCACTTGAAGGAGAAGCCCAGGCCGCCCAGATACGGCGGGCGCGTGACCAGCGGCCACGCGGTGCTTTCCTCGGCGATGGTCAAGACACCGGGCGTCTCGGTGTGGACGAGGTGGTTGAACTCGCGCAGGAACTCGATGGCCTCGATGTTCTCGCGCCCGCCGTATTTGTTCGGCACCCACTCGCCTTCCTTGCGCGAGTAGTCGAGGTAGAGCATCGAGGCGACGGCGTCCACGCGCAGGCCGTCAATGTGGAAGCGCTCGCACCAGAAGAGCGCGTTCGCGGTGAGGAAGTTGCGGACCTCGTGACGGCCAAAGTTGAAGATGAGCGTGCCCCAGTCTTGATGTGCGCCTTGACGCGGATCCTCATGCTCGTAGAGCGCCGTGCCGTCGAAGCGCGCGAGCGCCCAGTCGTCGCGCGGGAAGTGCGCGGGCACCCAGTCCACGATGACACCGATGCCCGCCTCGTGCAGCGCGTTGACGAGGAATTGGAAATCATCCGGCGTCCCGAAGCGGCACGTCGGCGAGTAGAAGCCCGTGACCTGATAGCCCCAGCTCGGATAGTAGGCGTGCTCGGAGATGGGCAAAAACTCGATGTGCGTGAAGCCCATGCGCCGGACGTATTCCACCAGCAGCGGCGCGACTTCGCGGTAGCTGTAGGACTCGGCGATGTTCTTCTTCATCCACGAGCCGAGGTGGACTTCGTAGATGCTCAACGGCTCGCGCAACGGCTGGCGCGCGCGGCGCTGCTCCATCCACGCGGCGTCGGACCACTGGAACTTGCGGTTGTTCCAGACGATGGAGGCGTTCTGCGGGGCCGGCTCGAAGAAAAAGCCGTAAGGGTCGGTCTTGAGGACGATGGCCCCGTGCGCGTTCTTGACCTCGAACTTATAAAGCGTGCCTTCGCCCAGGCCCGGGATGAACAGCTCCCACACGCCGGACGCGCCGAGCATCCGCATCGGATGATAACGCCCGTCCCAGCCGTTGAACGGCCCGACCACGCTGACACGCTGTGCATGAGGCGCCCAGACGGCGAAGCTCACGCCCGGCATGCCGTCCACTTCGCGGAGCTGCGCGCCGAGCTTGTCGAAGATGCGGCGCTCGTTGCCCTGGCCGAAGAGGTAGAGGTCCGTCTCGCCGAGCGAAGGCCAGAAGGAATACGGGTCGCGCGTGCGGCGGGTGTTGCCCTGATAATCCGTGATGACGAGGTCGTAGGCGTAAGTGCGCTGCGCGGCGGTCGTGGTGCCCTCGAACAACCCGCGGGCGTCGAGCATCTCCAGCGCGAAGCTGGGCTTCTGTTTTTCATGCACCGGCACGACCTCGACACGCGCGGCGTTTTGCAGCAGCGCGCGGACGACGAGGCCCGAGCCGTCGCCGAGCGGGTGCATGCCGAGGAGCTGGTGCGGGGAGGAATGCTGCGCTTGAACGAGGCTCTCCAGTTCAGCCGGCGTCAGAATCATGGCGGCACAGTGGCAGAGGGAAGCGCGGATGCCACGCAAAAAGGCGAAGCGCCAGCCGGAATGGTTCGGTTGAGAGTGGCTTCGCCTTTAACGCTAAGGCGCAGAGGACGCGGAGGAACGCAGAGTAGAACAGCTCAATCGTTTGACCTCATGATGGCCTTCATCTGTCACTCCTCAGCGCATCTTTGCGTCCTCTGCGTCTCTGCGTTGAAAACAAGGCTCCACTTTCAACCGCATTGCCCCGCCTCAGCGCGGCGCGGCGTGCTTCCGCCGCCAGAGGTCGAAGTGGTAGAGCGCCACGACCACGAGCGCGTGCTGGATCTTCCCCGATGCGATCAGCTCCGGCAGCTCCGCCACCGGCACGAGGTGCGTGTGGATGTCCTCGCAACTGTCGAACTCCACCGGATGCGCGAGCCGGCAGTTGCTGACCAGCAGCGTATGGCAGGTGTTCGACATGATCGCGGGGTTCGGAAAAATCCGGCCGATGAGTTCCGCGCGGTCGCCTTCGTAGCCGGTCTCCTCGCGCAGTTCGCGCTGGCCGCCCAGCACCGGCGAGGTTTCGCCGGGGTCCATCACGCCGCCGGGTATCTCCAGCTCGATGGTGTCCGAACCGTGGCGGTATTGTTCCACCATCACCAGCTTGTCGTCCGGCGTGACGGCGATGACGTTGACCCAGTTGCGGGCCTCGAGGACGAAGAAATCATGCTCCGCTCCGGTGCGTGGCGAGCGTTTCAGGTCCGTGCGGACGGTGAAGATGCGGAAATCCGCTAGCTGCCTGGAACTGAGGACCGGCCACTTCTGAATCATGGCGACGGAGCATCCCGGCAGGGCGGGGGAAAGGAAAGTTGATAGTGGAGGAAGTTGAGGAACGACAGGGGAAGCCTTGGCAGGGCCGCCCCGCCGGGTCCGCACGGCTCGATTTCGTGCAGGTTAGGGGAAAGCCCGTAGCTTGAATGCCTTGACTTTTCGCCTGTTTTTTTGCCTAGGATTCCCCATTGATCTGTAATCCTAACCGCCCGTTTCGCCTTGCTCTGGCGGCGCGTTCAATCCCTGTGTCAAACGGGGTCGCTGCGGCTTCCCAGGCAGCGGGCGAAGGTTTCCAAATCTGCGTTTTGAGCGGTTGGAAACGTTAGTTTTTTCGACGTTTGCTTTGCGGGCCACCCATCACACTACTTCAGCAAAATGAAACGGCGCGTTGCCATTATCAGCGGTCTCCTTGTGGCGGGGGCCGTGGTGTTGAGTTTGCGGCGGTCCCCACAACCAGATGTGCCGGCAGCCCGGATCACTGTCGTGCCGTCCCGCCCGGCGGCTGCGCCGCAGGCTGCCGTCCCGCGTCCCACGCTGCCCGCATCCGCCGCTGTGATTCCGCCGGCGGCTGTGCCGGTTGAGGCCGGTAAAGCAATTTCGCAGGCCAGGGTTGGAGCCGGACAGGGCGGGCCGCTGGCGACCTTCGCGCGGTTCAACGCGTGGTCGGAGAAATATGCGGCGGCCTCAGCGGCGGAGCGGGTGGCAATGTTACAAGAGGGAAAAGACATCGCCTTGGAGCGGCGGGAGGTGATGCAGGATCTGATCGAGAAAAACCCGCGCCTCGCCGTGGAGCAGGCCGTTCCGTATCGGCTGCGCAAGGTGCTGCCTTCCGAGATCATCTCGCTCTTGGAGCAGGCGATCAGCGGACGGGCGAACTTGGACGTCTTCGGTGCCTACCCGCAGCCGGGGCAGAAGTTCGACAAGTCGGTGTTTCGCAAGGCGACAGTCGAGGGGCAGACCTACGACGCCTATGTTTACGGCGAGCGGCTGCGGGAACGCAGCGGGAAGGGCGTGGCCTTGTTCGGTGTGGCGTTGGATGGTGCGCTGGCGGTGGCGGAATCACCGGTGCGCCCGATTGACGCCGTGGAGGCCAGGGATTTGATCGCCGTCGGCAAGGCTCCCATTGACGCCGTCTGCTCCGTTTCCGGCCTGAAAACTTCCGTGGTGGACGCCAAGCTCCCGCAGGCCACGCCTCAGCAGCCTGCGCAGCCGGGCCAGCCGGGCCAGCCGGTCGTGCCCTCGGTTCCGGTGGCGGCAGCGGCACCGGCGGCCACAGTAGCAATTCCGGCGGCGTTGGCGGACTCGGTGTTGCAGACGAGCTACGGTGATTACGGCGGGCAGATACTGACGTTCTGTCGTGCGTCCCATGTGGCCCGCTTTGGGAAAACGGTCCTCAGCAGCAACTTTGCGAAGCTGAATCAGGTTCTTGCCGAGGGCGCGCCCAGCGGTTCCAGCAGCGGGGGGGCGCTGCCCGGTTACACTTACACGCAGGGCACCAAGACCATTCTCTACATGCGTCTGGCCTTCCCGGACGACACGACCGTGCCGATCACCGAGGATGCGGCGTATCAGGACCTGAACGACCTGAACAACTTCTTCGTCAGAGCTTCTCACGGCACTTTCAGCATTCAGGCGGTGGTGACGCCGGTGCTGATGCTGCCGCAGACGAAGCTGTGGTATTCCATCCCCGCCCCCGACCCGGGTTCAAGCCCCGCGACGCCTCCGAAGGTGCTGGGGGCGTTGTATGCTCATGCACGGGCGGCTGCTGCTGCTGCCGGGTATTATACCGCTGACTACGATTGGGACTGCATCCGCTTCACCTCCGTTCCGGGCGCGGCTTGGGGCGGCTTGGGCAACGTCGGTGGCCCAGGCGTCTGGCTTCAGTCGAGCGGACTCTCGGTGATTGCGCACGAGTTCGGGCACAACCTGGGGCTGCTGCACGCCAACTTCTGGGACACGACGCCCCCGGCGGCTCCGTCTGGGGCGGTGGAAAGTTCGAGTCAGAATGGTCACAACACGGGCATCGGCACGGGGTCCAGCACGGACTACGGTGATTTCTTCTGCACAATGGGCATCGGGTATCCGGGCCAATACAACACGTATCACAAGTGGAACCTCGGCTGGCTGCCCGACAACGCCGTGGCGATGTTCAACGGCACCACGAACGTCAGCTCCACCGTGCGGCTTTACGCGATGGATGCGCCCTTCGTGGTCAAGGACCGCCAGCAGGCCATCCGCATCCGCCGCTCCTCGGACCGTGAATATTGGTTCCAATACCGCACGGAGATCACCACCAACCAGTGGCTGCAAAACGGCCTGCAGGTTACCTGGTCGGGCAACGCCGAGACGGGCGGCGAGCATGGCGACACCGATCTGATTGACGCGACTCCGAATTCCACGCTGGGAAAGACGGACTCCGCGCTGCCCATCGGCCGGACTTTTCATGACCCCAGGATCAATCTCTTCGTCACCCCGGTTTCCCTGGTCGGCACGGGCTCGAATGCCTTCGTGGATGTGGTGATCAACCTCGGCAACTTCCCCACGAACGTCGCCCCGGTTTTCAATTCCCTCACGGCCGACTCGCTGAACATCAGCCCGGGGGGCACCGTGACGTTCACGGCCGACGCCACCGACGTGAACCACGATGTGCTCGCCTACCACTGGGATTTCGCCGACCTCTCGGTGAGCACCAACCTGGCGGTGATTTCCCAC
>JBAYGL010000280.1:0-7041 GCA_041666725.1 Limisphaerales bacterium | reverse complement strand
CGGGGCTGACTTCTTCCTGTGCGTCCTCGGTGTTGCCGCGCCGCAGCACCTTCACCACCGCCGGCTCGGTGTTGGTGATGGCGTAAACCTTCGCGGATTCAGCCTTCACGTTGAGCGAGACGGTCAATTGCCTCTCCTCGGCTCGCAACGATTCGATGCGCGCCCGGTTGGCAACGGCGGGTTCTTTCAGATCCGTGACGGGCGAAAGACGCGCGTCGCCGAGAAAGAGCAGATCGCTGCCGATGCCGTCGCCGCCGTCGGTGGCGACGAGCGTGAGCGTCTCGGCAACATCGGGAACCGCCACGTCCACGCGGGCGGACTCGTCCTTGCGAAGCTTGAGTTTCTGAAAGAGCAGCTCCCTGCCCGAGAAGACGGAGAAGTCCGCGCGGGTTGCGGCTGCGCCGGGATTCGCGCCAAAACCGAGCATCGCCGTAAAGCGCAGCTTCGCAAGGCCGCCAGCCTTGCGAATCTCAGCCAGACTGAACGTGATGCCGGCGTTTGCGTGCAGGCCGAGGAGGGAATGGCCGGTCGTCGCGAAGTCCACGCCGTCGAGCTTCGTCGAGACCTGCGCGTTGAGCGCGCCATTGCGAACCGCATCCCACGCGTGGCCCGAGGTGGGCGGCAGGTTGGTGACGGTGATCCTGCCCGCCACGGGCACCGGCGACCGGCCGTCCGGCACGAAAACCCACTGCACGAACTTCGGTGCGTTCGCGTCCGGCCATTCGGGCTTTTGCAGGCGGTGGACGTGGATGTCGCGGTGGTAGCCGAGCTTGTCCTTCACCACGTTTCCACTGCGGAGATCGAGGCCCGCACCTTTTGTGCCCGTGCCGCGACCGTTGCCGCCGCCGACCATGTCCGCGAGGTCGAGGCCTTCGCCCGTGAGCCGGCCCAGCTCCGCACTGACCCGGCGGAGGCGCGTCTGGAGCTGCTGCCGCTCGCCTTCGCGACGCGTCGCTGCGGCCGGGTCCAGCTCGCGGTCACCGCGCTTCACGCCGGCGAAGACCGCCCAGAGACTGTAGTATTCGCGCTGTAAAATGGGATCGAGCTTGTGATCGTGGCAGCGGGCGCAGTTGATGGTCACGCCCATCGAGGCGGTGAGAACCTGGGTGACCATGTCGTCGAGGTCATCGGCGCGGGCCTGGCGGCGCAGCATGTCGCTCTTGGTCTCGACCTGGCCGACGAAGTCCCACGGACCTGCGGCGAGGAAGCCCGTCGCCGCGATGAGTTCCGGGTTTGGTGTTTCGTGTTTCGAGTTGATGGCGAGCGCGTCGCCGGCGATTTGCTCGCGGAGGAACTGGTCGTAAGGCTTGTCGGCGTTCAGCGAGTTGATGACGTAGTCGCGGTAGCGCCAGGCGTTGGGGCGGAGCTGGTCGCGCTCGAAGCCGTGGGTGTCAGCGTAATGCGCGATGTCGAGCCAGTGGCGGGCCCAGCGTTCGCCGTAGTGCGGGCTGGCGAGGAGCTTGTCCACAAGGCGCTCATAGGCTGTCGGCTCGCTTTCTCGCTTTCCCACCTGCTCACCTGCACGCGGCGGAGCAGGTGAGAAAGCGGGCAGGTGAGAAAGCGGGAACTCGCGCACGAAGGCCTCCACTTCCTCGGGAGACGGCGGCAGTCCGATCAAGTCGAAGTAGAGGCGGCGGATGAGCGTGCGCGGGTCGGCTTCGGGAGAGGGCTGAAGCCCCTTCTCCTCCAGCTTCGCAAGGATGAAACGGTCGAGCTCGTTGCGCGCCCAGGCGGAGTTTTTCACCGGCGGCAGCGCGGGACGGACGACAGGCTGGTAAGACCAGTGGGCTGTGCCGTCGCCCGGCTTCGTGGCGGCGCGGCCGGACTGGGCCACGGCCAGCGCGCAGAAACAGGTCAGGAGAAACGACGCTTTCATCGGGCTGGCTTCAGGGCGGCGGGGATCGCGGGCAGGGTGAGTCCGGCCAGCACGCGGGGGCTTTCGGAACTGGGGTCGCACTGGTTTGCGGGCGCGGCGATGCCTGCGAGCTTGTTCGGCCTGGACCAGAGAACGCGCGCCACGAAGGTCGCGCCTTCCGCGCCGCGCTGGCGGGAGTCCTTCATGAACATGCCCTCCGACACCGTGACCCAGGACTCGGCTGCGCTGATGTAGTTGCAGCCAAAGTTGCCCATCTCCGCGCCGCGCTCGGGCACGACGACTTTCTCGGTGCCGCGCATCACGCGAAGCGTCGCGGGATTCACCTGCGCCATGAAGAGCGGCGCGCGGTGGCGCACGATGTGGTCGTTGTTTGCGCCGCGCCGCGTGTAAACGAGGAACAGCCCGTCGCTGTGTGCGAGCCAGTGTTGCTGCGTGTTGTAGCTGCCCAGTTCAGCGCCATCGTCGAAGAGCCAGGGCTTCGGCTCGGCGAAGTTGAGGCCGTCGTCGCCGACGCTCACGTAACCCTTCAGGTCGTTGCGCAGCGTCAGGAAATAGCGTCCCTGAAACACGACGAGCGACGGCTCGTAAAGCCCGCGCGCGACTGCCAGCCGCAACACGCTGCCGTGGCGCACGAAGGTGAGCTTGGTGCCATCGAAGCGGCACTCCGCCACCGTCGTGCTGTAGCGGTCCTTCGCGCTCTTGCCGATATAGAGCGGCACAAGCAGCGCGCCGTCCGGGCGCACGAGCCATTGCGCACAGGCATTGCGGGCGAAGTTGAATTCCTCGTCTGCTGACAATTCGAGCACCTTCCACGGCGACCATTTGCCGGACTTGGGTTCGAGCACGGCGTAGACGGTCTGATGCGCGCTCTTCACGTCGTCGAGCTGGACGCCTTTCGGGCTGTAGCGGACCTGGCACCCTATGGCGAGCAGCCGGCCCGTGGGAGCGTGCCAGCCGGGCGTCACGTCCGCGACGCTGATGGTCACGCCGTCGGGTTGATGCTTCCAATCCAGCTCGGGCGGCAAAACCGGCCCAACCCACGGCGCTGTCGGGGTTGCACGCGTGAGCACATGCAGGCCGGAGTAGTAGTCCGAGATTTTGAGGTGCTTCTGAATCGTCATCACGACCGCCGGCCCGGCTGGGTTGGGCCCGGGAATGGCCGCCGCGCGCGGGTGGAACCAGAGGAACTTGCCGTCGTCGTGCTTCAGCACGGTCTCCAGCTTCACGGTGAAGTCCAGCGGCGGCTCGGCGGCGTGGGCTGCGAGAAGTGACGCGACCAGCGCGAGCAGAAGCGGGGTCAGGCGGTTCATGGGAGAGATGTTTTCGAGCTTCACTCTGCGGAGTTTTGTTTTGTCCGGGATGGCGGGTTCACGCCAGCAACCCTTTGATGACATCGCCATGAACGTCGGTGAGGCGACGGTCCAGGCCGTTGTGGCGGAACGTGAGCTTGGTGTGGTCCATGCCGAGCAGGTGCAGCATCGTGGCATGGATGTCGTAGCAGGTCGTCGGCGCGTTGCGTTGGAGGGGCTTGTAACCCCACTGGTCGCTCTCACCGTGGGTGACGCCGCGCTTGATGCCGCCGCCGCAGAGCCAGTTCGTGAAGACAAACGGGTTGTGGTCGCGCCCTTTGCCGCCCTGTGTGCTGGGCATCCGGCCAAACTCCGTGGTCCAGAGGATGATGGTGTCGTCGAGCAGGCCGCGCTGTTTCAGGTCTTGAATGAATGCCGATGCGCCGCGCGCCATGCCGCGCGCGAGCGGGCCGTGGTCACGCTCGATGTCCTCGTGCGAGTCCCAGTTGCGGCGCGGGAAGCCGTTGTCGTTGCCGCTCCAGATTTGCACGAAGCGCACGCCGCGCTCCAGCAGCCGGCGGGCGACGAGGCACTTGCGCCCGAAGATGTCGGCCTCCTCCTCGGCATTGATTTCCTTGGGCCACTCCTTGCGCGAGTTGTTGATGCCGTAAGCGCGCAGCAGGTAGTCCGGTTCCTTTGAAATGTCCAGGGCCTCGGGCGCGGCGAGCTGCATCCGCGCGGCCAGCTCGTAGCTGCGGATGCGCGACTCCAGCCGGCCGTCGTCCGTGCGGGACGCGGCGTATGCGTGGTTCAACTTCGCCATGACCGCGTGCGCCGCCGCCTCGCTGTCGCGCGTGACGAAGTCACCCTTCTTGTGCGGGAACAAGTCGGCAATCGGCGTCTCGGTGCCGGGATATATCACCGTGCCGCTGTGCTGCTGTGGAAGGAACGCGGCGTCCCAGTTCTTCGTGCCGTTGCTCGCGAGGCCGCGATGGTCCGGCAGCACGACGAAGGTCGGGAGGTTCTCGTTCTCAGTGCCGAGACCGTAGCTGACCCAACTGCCCATGCCGGGAAAGCCGGGCAGGTTGAAGCCGGTCGCCTGCAAGAGCGTGGCCTGCGAGTGAACGCCCGTCTTGCCGACGACATTGTGGATGAAGGCCAGCTCGTCGGCGACGTGCCCAAGGTCGGCGACAGCGTCACTCAACATCTTGCCGGACTGGCCGTAGGGCTTGAAGTCCCACACGGGTTTCTTCCACGGGCCAAGGCCGTTTTGAAACGCCTCGACGGCCTCGCCGAAGTCGCTGGGCTGGCCGTCGCGTTTCACCAGCTCGGGCTTGAAGTCGAAGAGGTCGAGGTGGCTGGCAGCGCCGGCCATGAAGAGGTGGACGACGCGCTTGGCTTTCGCGGGGAAATGGGGTCTGGCGTCTGGCGTCTGGGGATTCGCGGCGAGCGCGCCCGTGCGACTGAGCAGGCTCGCGAGGGCAATGCCGCCGAGGCCGCCGCCGCTTTGCCAGAGGAACTCGCGACGGGAGCGCGGTCGCAGCGGGGCGACGCGGTGGAAGGTCGAATCGTTCTTCATGCGTTCAGCGGGCGGCTTTGGACTGCTTGAACTGACGCGCGAGGTCGGCGGCGGCTTCGCGGATGTGGAACTGCATCGCCGCGTGGGCGCGCTGTGCGTCGCCGGCCCCGACAGCATCGAGCACCGCCTGATGCTGCCCGTGCGCGCGGGCAATGCTCGTGGCGGAGATGGTCACGGAGCGGCTCGCGCGGCCCAGGTCGCCGAGCGATTCCAGCAGCAGCACGAGCACCTCGTTGCCGGACGCGCGCGCGAGCTGGCGGTGAAATTCCAGGTCGCTCTCGACGGCCTCCTCCACGCCCGTGGCCACGGCGAGACGCGCCTGAACCTTCTTGAGCGCGCGCAAGGCGGCGGGTTTCACGCGCTCGGCGGCGAGGCGCGCGACCTCCGGTTCCACCAGCAACCGCACCTCGACGAGCTGGCGCAACCGGTCCGCCGTGTCGGGAATCAGCAGCGCGAGCGAGCCGTTGAGTGGCTTGTGCAGCTTGTCCACGACCTTGATGCCGATGCCGTGCCGGACCTCGATGAGGCCCTGCAACTCCAGCCGCTTCGTCGCCTCGCGGACGACCGTGCGGCTGACGCCGAGCTGCTCCGCAAGCCGGCGCTCCGGCGGCAGCCAGCCATCGCCGCCGTTCAGCTCCGCGCGAATCTCGGTGGCCAGCCGCTGGCAGACATCCTCGACCAGCGAGACCGGGCGTTCGATGGTGGAAAGGGACATTGGTAGGAGGTCATACCACTGGCATTATCGGTGGCAAGAAAAAATGTCGCCGCCGACCGTCTGCGGAGTTTTCTTCGCGGCTGCTCGCGAACCACCTTCAGACCTGAAACCACTCCTTCGCGAAGACGATGCGGGATTTCTTCGCGACGGCCTCGCCGGCCTTGAGCACGCTCACGGTGGCCTCGAAACCGTCCTGTGCGGTGGCTCCCGGCTGGCGCGGCACGGTGAGCAGATGCTTGATGAGCGCGGCCTTGTCGGCGTCGCCAAACGCGGCCTTGAAATCCTCCACCGCGTTGCCGACCTCGTTCACGTTCGTCAGGAAGGACTCCATCGCGGACTGCAACGACGTGGTCATGGCCAGCGTGTTGTCCTCCACCTGGTCGCCCTGCGCGACGAGCTTGGTGGCGTTGGCCACGAGCGCGATGCCGGTTTCCTTGTGGAAGTTGTCCTTCCGCGCATAGACCTCCCAGCCCAGCAGCGGCGCGTCGGATTCCTTGAACATCCAGGCCTTCGTCCCGCGCATCATCACGGCGGCGTCGGTGCCGTAGATCATCTCGTAGTCGGAGTCGAACGAGTTCGCGAGCGAGACGTCGTAGATGAAGTTCACGCCCTGCCCATACTCGAAGACGCACTGCGCGGTGTCCGGCACCGTGCGGCCGTCGGCCCATTGCAGGACGCCGCCAAAGCCGGTGACGGCGACCGGCAGGTCCTTGAGGAACCACGAGTTGTTGTCCACCTGGTGGATGCCGATTTCCCCGACGAGCCCGGCACTCTGCTCCTGGCGGAGATGCCAGTTGATCTCGCGCTCGCGTTCGGCGTTGGGCGAGGCCTTGCGCCAGCTCTGCTTCTTGTGCCACTGCGCGCGGGCGAAGATGTTCCGGCCCAGCGCGCCCGAGCGGACGAACTGGAGCAGGAAGTGCCGCTGCGTGTCGGAACGCAGTTGAAGGCCGGCCTGGAAGACGGCCGTGGGCGTGTTTTTGGCCGCCCGCGCGATGGCGCGCGCGTCATCGACCGTGTGCGCGAGCGGGGCCTCGCAATAGACGTGTTTCCCGGCGGCCAGGGCATCCAGCACGATCCGCCGGTGCTGGTGCGTGGGCGTGGCGATCACGACGGCCTGCACGTTCTTGTCGGCGAGCACCTTCTTGTAATCACTCTCGTGCGCGGCACCCGGGGCGTTCTCGGCGGTGCGGCGGACCATCGCGGCGTAGGTGTCGCAAATGGCGACGATCTTCGCCTCCTTGACGCGGCCGAGGGCGTTGATGATCTCGCGTCCCCACGGGCCGAGGCCGATGACGGCGACGTTCACGGTGAACGCGGCCTTCTTCTCCGGCGCGGGCTGCGCCTGCGCACGCAACTCCACCGCGCCCAGCGCGGCCAGCATGGCGGCGAAGGAGCTGCGCTGCACAAAGGAGCGGCGGTCCAGGTCATTCAACGGTCCCGGAGATGAGGTCGAATTCATGGGCGGCATGATGGACAAGCCGGAAACGATGGCAACTGAAACGTGAGGCAGGCTCTCAGCCGGAACGATGCAGTTGAAGCGCGAGGGGCGCGGCGTTCACGCCGCAGGAACGTCCGGCTGTCT
>JBAYGL010000279.1:0-7066 GCA_041666725.1 Limisphaerales bacterium | reverse complement strand
GACAGCGACGGTCTCGAACTCATCAAGTCACTCAGGGCGCAGTTTCCGAACCTCCCCATCCTCGTGCTCTCGCAGCAGGACGAAACCCTCTTTGCGGAGCGCACGCTGCGCGCCGGTGCGCGAGGCTACATCATGAAGGAGCGCGCGACGCAGGATGTGCTCGAAGGCATCCGCACCATTCTCGCGGGCGATCTCTACGTCAGCCGCAAGGTTGCCGCCCAGGCCATGCGCAAGCTCGTTGAGGGCGGTTCCGAGGCAGCTTCCTCGGCCGGCTCGGAGGTTTCCGGGCTTTCCGACCGCGAGCTGCAAGTCTTCCGTCTGCTCGGGAGCGGCAAGGGGACCAAGCAGGTCGCCGAAGCGCTCAAGTTGAGCCACAAGACCATCGAAACCTACCGGGAGAACATCAAACACAAGCTCGGCCTCCCGGATGCCACGGCGTTGATTCATCGCGCGACCGAGTGGGTTCAGGGCCAGGGCAAGCCCGGCAGCGGAGTTTGAAAAACAAAAGGCGGACGGTTTCCCGTCCGCCTTTGAATTTGTAGCGGCGCTTTGTAAGGGGCCGAACGTCGGTTGCAGACCGACGCTGCAGGTTAGTAGCGGTAGTGCTCGGGCTTGTAGGGCCCTTCGATGGGGACGCCGAGGTATTCGGCTTGATCCTTCGTGAGCTTGGTGAGCTTCACGCCAATCTTCCCGAGGTGCAGGCGGGCGACTTCCTCGTCGAGCTTCTTGCTCAGGCGATAGACGCCGACCTTGTAGGTGTCCTTGTTCGCCCAGAGGTCGAGCTGCGCGAGCGTCTGGTTCGAGAAGGAGTTCGACATCACGAAGCTCGGGTGGCCGGTGGCGCAGCCGAGGTTCACGAGGCGGCCCTCGGCGAGCATGAAGATGCTGTGGCCGTCGGCGAAGGTGTATTGGTCCACCTGCGGCTTGATGTTCTTGCGCTTGACGCCCTTGGCGTTGTTGAGGCGGTCCACTTGGATTTCGTTGTCGAAGTGGCCGATGTTCGCGACGACGGCCTGGTCCTTCATCTTCGCCATGTGCTCCAGCGTGAGGATGTCCTTGTTGCCGGTGGTGGTGATGTAGATGTCAGCGCGACCGAGGGTGTCCTCGATGGTGGTGACTTCGTAGCCTTCCATCGCGGCCTGCAGCGCGCAGATGGGGTCAATCTCGGTGACGATGACGCGCGCGCCCTGGCCGCGGAGGGACTGGGCGCTGCCCTTGCCGACGTCGCCATAGCCGCAGACCACGGCGACCTTGCCGGAAATCATGACGTCCATGGCGCGGTTGAGGCCGTCCACGAGGGAGTGGCGGCAGCCGTAGAGGTTGTCGAACTTCGACTTGGTGGTGGAGTCGTTGACGTTGATGGCGGGGACGAGGAGCTTGCCCTGTTCGAGCATCTGGTAGAGGCGGTGGACGCCGGTGGTGGTCTCCTCGGAGACGCCCTTCCAGTCTTTCACGATGCCGTGCCAGTAGCTCTTGCCGCGCTTCTTGGCTATGGCCTTGAGCAGGTCCTTGATGACCTTGACCTCGTGGTTGTCGGACGGGGTGTTGACCCAGCCGTCGCCATTTTCGAGTTCGTAGCCCTTGTGGATGAGCAGGGTGGCGTCGCCGCCGTCGTCCACGATCAGCTCGGGGCCTTTGCCGTCGCCGTGGTCGAGCGCTCGCTCGGTGCACCACCAGTATTCTTCCAGACTCTCGCCCTTCCACGCGAAGACGGGGATGCCGGCGGCGGCAATCGCGGCGGCGGCGTGGTCCTGCGTGGAGAAGATGTTGCAGCTCGCCCAGCGGACGGACGCGCCCAGGGCCGCGAGCGTCTCGATGAGCACGCCGGTCTGGATGGTCATGTGCAGCGAGCCGGTGATGCGGACGCCCTTGAGCGGTTTCGTTTTCGCGTGCTTCTCGCGGATCGCCATCAGGCCGGGCATCTCGTGCTCGGCGATGTCGAGTTCCTTGCGGCCCCAGTCGGCGAGGCTGATGTCTTTGACTTTGTAGTCGGCTTTGGTGGCGGATTTCTTGGCCATAGTTTTGTTTGGTAAATTGTTGAACGGCTAAAAAGGTGAAGCGTTGAAGAGAAGAGGCATCGCCCCGGCTCCCTTCAACGCTTCAAAGACGTCGGTTACTTCACGGCCTTTTGCAGCGCCTTGACCTTGTCCGTGGCTTCCCAGGTGAGGTCCTTGTCGCTCTTGCCGAAGTGGCCGTAGTTCGTGGTCTTGGAGTAGATCGGGCGGAGCAGGTTGAGCTGCTTGACGATGTCGGCCGGCTTGAAGCTGAACACGCGTTCGACGGCGGCGGTGATCTGCTCGTCGTTCAGACCTTCCTTCGCCGTGCCGAAGGTGTTGACGTAAACGCTGACCGGCTCGGGGTAGCCGATGGCGTAGGCGAACTGGATCTCCGCGCGGCGCGCAAGGCCGGCGGCGACAATGTTCTTCGCGACGTAGCGGCCCATATAGGCGGCGCTGCGGTCCACCTTGGACGGATCCTTGCCGGAGAACGCGCCGCCACCGTGACGACCGAAGCCGCCGTAGCTGTCCACGATGATCTTGCGGCCGGTGAGGCCGGTGTCGCCCTGCGGTCCGCCGACGACGAAGCGGCCGGTCGGGTTGATGAGATACAGCGTGTCGGGCGTGAGCAGGTTCTTGGGCAGCACCTTCTTCACGACTTCCTCGATGCAAAACTCCTCGATCTGCTTGTGCTCAACGTCGGCGGTGTGCTGGGTGGAGATGACGACGTTCGAGATGGCGACGGGTTCGTCGTTCTCGTAAATCACGGAGACCTGCGACTTCGCGTCGGGGCGCAGCCAGTGGACTTTGCCGCTCTTGCGGATCTGCGTGAGCTTCCGGCCCAGACGATGCGCGAACATGATCGGCGCGGGCATCAGCTCCTCAGTCTCGTCGCTGGCGTAGCCGAACATCAGGCCCTGGTCGCCGGCACCC
This sequence comes from Limisphaerales bacterium, assembly GCA_041666725.1. Lineage (GTDB taxonomy): Bacteria > Verrucomicrobiota > Verrucomicrobiia > Limisphaerales > SXTU01 > SXTU01. The sequence goes on along the minus strand of JBAYGL010000279.1, from coordinate 4,136 downwards.
TGCTCGGCCTTCTTCTTGCCCTTGGCGGCCTTGGCGTCCACGCCCTGCGAAATGTCGGGGGACTGCTGGGTGATGATCGTGTTCACGAACACCTTGTCCGCATGAAACACATCGTCGTCGTTCACGTAGCCGATCTCGCGGATCGCCTCGCGGGCGAGCTTCACGAAGTCGAGCTTGGCGCGCGTGGTGATCTCACCGCCGACGATGGCGATGTTCGACTTCACGTAGGTCTCGCAGGCGACGCGGCTGTGCTTGTCCTGCGCCAAGCAGGCGTCAAGGACGGCATCGGAGATCGTATCCGCGACCTTGTCAGGGTGGCCTTCGCCGACGGATTCAGAGGAGAAGATGAAGCGTTTGCTCATGCAATCAGTAATGTTTTATGTCGTGCGCCCGCTCGGGCGACGGGCGAGCAAAGTAGCCGCCCGCAGGGCCAAATCAACGTTTTATTCAGGCGCGGCGGGGAAACGAATGAACGCGGGAATGTGCGCCAAGCGGGAAGTCCCCGGCAATCGCAGTGCCCCGCCCGTTGAAAAAATGCGGCGCGATCAGCCTCAACGTCCGCATCCCATGCGCGCCGGGCCTACCCGCGTTTCACCTTGTTGACGAAGCGCGCGATGCGGTCGGTGGCGACCTGAATCTGATCAATCGCGGTGGCGAAGCAGGCACGCAGATAGCCTTCGCCGCTCGGGCCGAATGCGCTGCCCGGCACGCAGGCGACCTTTTCCTCCTGAAGCAGGCGGAAGGCGAAATCCTTCGAGCTGAGGCCGGTGCTCTTGATGCACGGGAAGGCGTAGAAACTGCCGCGCGGCAGGTGGCACGGGAGGCCGATGTCATTGAAGGCCTTCACGATGAAGTTCCGGCGCAGCTTGTATTGCTCGCGCATCTCCGTGGTGTCGGGTTCACCGTGCTCGATGGCCTCGATGGCCGCTTCCTGGCTGATGATGCTGGCGCAGAGCATCGAGTATTGATGGATTTTCATCATTGCCTCGATGAGTTCCGCCGGGCCGCACGCGTAGCCGATGCGGAAGCCGGTCATCGCATAGGCCTTGGAAAAGCCGTGCAGGAAGATCGTGCGCTCGATCATCCCCGGCAGCGACGCGATGGAGACGTGTTCGCCTTCGAAGGTCAGCTCGCTGTAAATCTCGTCGGTGATGACCACGAGGTTGTGTCGCTGCACGAGGGCGGCGATGCGCTCCAGCTCGGCGCGCGTCATCGTGCCGCCGGTAGGGTTCGTCGGAAAGTTGAGCATCAACGCCTTGGTCCTGGGCGTGATTACCTTTTCAATGGCCTCGGCGCGCACGGCAAAGTTGTCCTCTGCCCGGCAGCTCACGGCGACGGGAACGCCATACGCCATGGCGATGCTCGGGGAATAGCTCACGTAGCACGGCTCGTGGTAGATGACTTCGTCACCAGGATTGATGATGGCACGGAGTGCGATGTCGAGCGCCTCGCTCACGCCGACGGCGATGAGGATCTGCTTCTTCGGATCGTAGCGGACGCCGAAACGCGGTTCCAGATGCGTGGCAATCGCCTCGCGAAGTTTGAGCAACCCGAGGTTCGAGGTGTAGCCGGTCTTGCCGCGTTCAAGGGCGTAAATGGCGGCCTCGCGGATATGCCAGGGCGTGACGAAGTCCGGCTCGCCGACCCCGAGGGAAATCACTTCCTTCTGGCTCTGGACGATGTCGAAAAACTCCCGGATGCCAGAGCGCGGAAGACCGGCAATGGTGCGGGCAATGAACTGCTGAGGTTGAAAGGGTGTCGCCATGTCAATCGCAGGCGCGAGACTCAAGCGGAAGACGGAAGGTTTGGAAATACTAAAAGCGCCTGAAGTCAGCCCCTTCAGCGTCGGGAGGGGAATTGCCGCGCGGAGACGTTGGCGATGATCTGCTCCACTTCCGAGTATTTGGTGTAATCCTTCGGCGTCTCAAACAAGGCGACCTTCCTCAGGGCGGCATCCTGGGCACGCAACTCCGACACGCCCTGTGCCTCGCGCAACCGGATGGTCAGAAGCGTCTCACCAACTTCAAACACAACCTGACGCGGGGTTCCGCCCGTCTGCCACAGCCGGGCATCACGTTTTTCGCCGGTCGGATAAACCAGGGTGACGATGGACTTCTCGCAGGCCAGGCCGTTCAGGGCTTCCTGTCCAAGCGGCTTCTTCTCCAGCCGGATGAGCAGAGGCATGTCCTCCGCTGGCAGCTCCCGGGTGACGTAAGCCTTGGCCTCGGGAAACATCATCGAGGTGAGCCGCAAACTGCCGCTGGCCTGGGTCAGGTTGACGACGCGGGTGAGTCCCACCTGCCTGAACACGGAAAACGGCCCCTTGGAATCCACGCGTGACGGCGCGGCGGAGATGTCCAGCTCGGTGCGCACCTGGCCGTCCAGAAGATGAATCGAAAGCGGGAAGATCGTGATTTCAGCCTTTCCGTTGTTCGTGACGCTCAATTCAAACTTGCCGCTCGCACCCGTGATTTTCAAATCCGCAAGTATCCGCGCCAGCGCGGTGTCGAGGTTGAAGGCCCTCGGCTGCGAACGGGAGACCGTCGCCGCCTGCGAGAGAATCGGGGACATGGCCTCGGGAGTCAGCGGCTGCGCCACTCCCACACCGCGCCCCGGCGCACCCTGACGGGACGGCGTCTCGGCACGTTTCGGCGTGACCTGCGCAATGGACGGCGCGCCCATCAGCACGAGGGCGCAAAGCACGGCGGTTTGTCGGATTGCAAATTTCATCACGCAGGACGGGCACCAGCCAGCCGCACCCTACAGAAATGCCTTCCGCGCCCGCCAGCAGGAAAAAATTGCGGACAAGCACCCGGGAAGCCTTTTTGCTTGCGCCGTCATGGAGTGAAATCCACCTTCTCGTGGTCTGTGAACGGGAAAAACACTTTTCCTGCGCAGACAAACGACCAGCACTGATATGAGCGACGAAAAAAAATTCCCCTATCCGGGGATTCCGACCACGTCGGACGGAGCCGGCTGCGTTGTGTGGGTTGAAACCAACATCACCAACGGCGCCTGCGCTTACCCGATCACCTCCTCGACCACGATGGGGACCGGGTATCAAACCGAAGTCTCCAACGGGAAGAAAAACCTGTGGGGCGATGTCATCACGTTTGTCCAGCCCGAGTCGGAACACTCGGCGGCTTCCACCTGCGAGGGCTACGCGCTCGCCGGAGGTCGCGTGACGAACTTCACATCCGGCCAGGGCCTCGTGCTCATGAAGGAGGTCCTCTACACCATTTCCGGCAAGCGCCTGCCCGCCGTCTTCCACATCGGCGCGCGCGCACTCACGAGCCATTCGCTCAACGTCCACGCCGGCCACGACGACGTCATGAGCGTGACGGACTGCGGCTGGGGCATCCTTTTCGGGCGCAACGCGCAGGAAGCGGGAGACCTCGCCCTCATCGCCCGCCGCGCGGCGGAGGCCAGCGACACGCCGTTCATGAACGTGCAGGATGGCTTCCTCACCACCCATACGATCGAGAACGTCAGGCTCCCCGAGCTGGAGTTCATGAAGGAATACATCAGCGACCCGATGCAAAAACTTCGCTGCCTGATGGACCCGAACAACCCCATCATGTCCGGCGTGGTCCAGAACCAGGACTCCTACATGAAGGGCAAGATCGCCCAGCGCGACGTGTATGACAAAGTCCCCGCTGCGATCCAGGAGGCGATGGACACCTTCTACAAGGCCACGGGCCGGCGCTACGGCATGATCGACTGCTACCGCATGGAAGACGCGGAATATGCCGTCGTCGGCATGGGCGGCATGATGGAAACCGCCGAGGCTGCGATTGATCACATCCGCAAAACCACCGGGGCAAAGATCGGCGGCATCCACGTCACCTGCTTCGCGCCCTTCCCTGCCACGCAGCTCGTCGCCGCGCTCAAGAACGTGAAGGCGCTGACCGTCGTCGAGCGCATGGACAACCCGCTCGCGCAGTCCAACCCCCTCGCGCAGGCCATCCGCGCCGCCTTTGCCGACGCGTTCGCCGGCCTGAGCTACGGCTCCTTCGGCGAGTTCAAGTATCCGGCCCTCACGCGCATTCCGAAGGTCTTCTCCTGCGTCGCCGGCCTCGGCTCGCGCGACATCCGCGGCTGCCACTTCAACGCCATCCTAAAGAACATGATGGCGG
>JBAYGL010000278.1:0-7090 GCA_041666725.1 Limisphaerales bacterium | reverse complement strand
GCGAGGGGCGCGGCGTTCACGCCGCAGGAACGTCCGGCTGTCTGTGTGTTCGCGTCTCTGCCGGCGTTTGCGGAGGATTGCACCGTTTGGTTCATCCGCGCTGTCGGCCCGGGAATCCGTCGATCTCCTTTGGCTTCCACGCTTCTGCGGCATGAATGCCGCGCTCCAACTGCATGGTCCCGGCTCAGTCCTGTTTCGCATCCGGCCACAGCTCCGCGCTGAGGCGGTCGCAGAAGCGGATCAACTCGCGCTGCTCGGGCGTGTCGGGACAGTCGGGCTGGAAGAAGGCGATGCCGGGCATGGCGGGAAAGCGGCGCTTGAGTTCCTCGGCCTGTTCGCGAAGCCGCTTCTGTTTCAGGTGCTCGCCGCGATGGTTTTTCTGGGCGGTGATGTGGCCGAAGCTGAAGATGGTTTTCTCCAGAACCTTCGCCTCGGCGAACTTCTCGCAGCGCCGGAGCGCGCCGTCCCAGCTCGTGCTGTGGCCGGGCTTCACGCTGTGGGTGTAGCCCTCGATGATGAGCAGGTCCGCCGTGCCGTCGCGGGCCAGCTCGAAGAGGGCGGGTGTCGGCTCCGTGCTCCAGATGGCGATGAAGACGTCGGGGTTCTCCTTGCGCCCTGCGCGGAGGCCTTCGGCGAGCCACTTCTCATTGTCGGGCTGTGCGGGCGGCACCCATTCGTCCAGCGCGATGCCGGCGGAGATGAACTTCGGAGGCTCCACTTTGCGCGGATGCGCGCGACCCGCGTCGGCGCACGCGTTGCGCCAGTAGTCCGGCCCGCCGGCGTCGGGATGATTGAGACCGTAGGCCCAGTCGAGGGCAGTCACGCCGGCGAGTTCGGCGAGATGCGGGTCCAGCCAGCCGCTCGCATCCACGGTCATGTGGGCGTAGAGGCTCGTGTCGCGGTGCCACAAGCGCGGCTGGAACCAGATGCGGAACGGGGGCTGCGGACGCCGGGCGCGGAGGGGCGGCGCGGGCGGGCCGGCGGGCGGGGAATCATCCGCGCGGACAGCGATGCCGATTGCGAGGCCGGCGAAGAGAAATGCGCGCCGGGAACAGCTCGGCTGTTGCACTGTAGGGGCAGGCGCGGTCACGCGGTTGAGTGAAGTCTGCCGACCCGGGGCTGCCAAGCGGGAAAGCGGCTGATCCTCACAGCCTCGACAGCCACCAAAACGAGAGCGCCATAACAAAACAGCCCAGTGCCAGCCACCGTTGGCGGAAACAAACTGCGGCTGAGGCACCCACGCCAGCTCCGACGGCACCAGCAATCATGACGTAAGTGCCCCTGCCGTTGAAAGACAAGGCCAGGTCGCCAATTAGCAACAGGGCGGGCACCGCTGCGCCGGCCAGCCAGAGGGACCACCAGACTGGTTTCGAATTCCGACCAGCGAGGCTTACGAATCCACCGAACACCCATGTGAGCCAAATCGCCGTCAGGCTGTAGAAGAGAAGATGCGATGGCGATTTGGAGCCGTATTCCCTCTGGTCGTCCTCCGTTACAAGTCGGCTGGCCAACAGGAATATGGCCAAGTAGAAGACAACGCCCATCAGGGACAGCAAGCCACCGCGATAACGGTGGACGAAGGCCCCGAAGCGTGTCGACCAACGCGTGGCGGCCCAGCCCAGGCCGAAGAGGGTTGGTGCGCTGCCGAAGAACAGGGCATATAGCAGCAGTATGACACCGTCGCCCCGCAAGAAATACGAGCTTTTGAATTCGACCGTATTCCCAAGCCAGCACACCAGCAGACTCCACCACGCCAGGTTCGTCCAAAAGCCAAAGCAGGCGAGCACCAGACCCCGCAGCCACAGGTGTTGCGCGGGATTCCACTCCGAGCGCTCGCGGTCCACGCGGCGGAACATCCTCACGGCGAGAACCACAAACCCGATCCCGGCCAGCGGCACCAGCGACAGCCAGCCATACGCGTGGCAGCGCAGCGAATCCTCCATCACCGTGATGCGCCGCTCGGAACTGGAGCGCTGAACCAATGCAGAACGCCAGGAGTCGGGCACGGACGTGAGGAATTCCTCGCCGGGAGCCGGATTCGGGTTGGGCGCAGCTTCAGCCATGTTCATTCAAGGCTTCGCGGGCGGGGCGACAGGCCTGGCAGTTGGCGGTTGAAACTTCTTGAGCTGCTTCTGCTCCACAAGCCGCAGCTCGCGCTTGAGATTGTGCAGCACGAGCTGGTTTACGGTGAGGAACACGGCCATCAGGGCCAGCAGCGCCAGGACGAGGATGGTGGCGGAGCCCCGTTCCTCGCGCCTGGCAGGGCGAGACTCCGTCGAGCCGCATTGCGAGCGAAGCGAGGCGAGCGGAGCGAGTTTCCTGGGCGCGGCGGTTGCGCAGCAGATGCTCGCAGTGCTCGCGCTGGCTGCGCCAGCAAACAGGGCTCGACGGAGTCTCGCCCTACCAGGCGGGTGGTTGAAGTGCAGGTTCATGGCTTCTTCTCCGTTGCTGCGGGGGCGAGGAAGGTGAAGAGCGGTCTGGTGTGCTTCTTGTCGTCCTTCATCTGCAATTCCACCTCCCAGCGCCACGCCGTGACGTGTGCCCGGGCGTCGGCTTCCATGAGGGATGCCTGCACGCGGGTCAGCACGGGCTGCCAGGCGGCGTTTGTGCTGTTCAGCCGCCAGACGGCGCTGCCGAAGTGGGTGTAGAAGATCGTGTTCGTTCCGTGCGGGAGGGCGAGCCAGGTCTGGCCGTTTTCGGTGATGAGGCGCGGCGGCGCGGTGGCGGTGCGCACGTCCTCACGCCAGCGTTCGCCCGAATCCAATGCGCGGGTGATGTCCTCGGCTGTGCGACGGAGGTTTTCGGAGGCGCTGTGCGCGCTTACATAGGCGGACATCACCAAATTGATGAAAAGGGCGAAGAGCGAGATGTAGACGAGGCACTCGATGAGGGAAAAGCCCCGAGAGTGATTGGTAATTAGTGAAAGGCGGCCGCTGGCCACGACGGGCTTGCATTGAACCTTGAACCTTGAACCTTGAACCTTCATCTCGCCACCGCCTCTCTCACGACGTGGCCGCCGGAGCCGCGTTTATCAGGGAGCCATTCCAGCCGCAGCGACCTGCCGGTGCGGGTGACGGTGAACTTGCCCGGCGGCAGGTTCTTCGCCGCGCCGGCCTTCACGGGATACGTCTGCGTGCCCTCCGGCAGCGCGCGCCACTCGCCGGCCACGAGGATTTCCATCTCGCCGTCCACGATCTCCATTGCCACGGCGTGCCAGTAGTGCGAGCGGGCGACCTTCTGTTCCTGCACCCAGCCGTAACCCAGCGGCAACATGGCGGTGACGAAGATGGCCAGCGCGACGAACATGTCGGCGTTCAGCGCGCCGCGCTCACGGCGGCTGCCAGCTATTGAAGTTTGAAAAAGAGTTACCATGCGGAGGCGACGTCAATCAGTTGCACGAAGACCTGGAAGATGCTCACGGCGAACAACCCGAGGAGGCAGCCGTTCACCAGCACACACGCGGTCGTGACGATGTGGGCGACGGCCTGCTCCTGGCTGAACGCCTTCGCGTCCAGCGTGTCGAGCCAGCCGGCGAGCGCCTCGCGGAAATGCCCGGCGGCGCGGGCCGCGTTGGCCATGCGCCAGCGCAGCTCGCCCGCGTCGTCCATGAACTGCAATGCGTCCGTCAGCTTCACGCCGCGCTGCAACTCCCCGGCCACGCGCCGGGCGCGCGCCAGGAAGGCGCGGTTGGCGACGCTTTCGCCGGCCATGAGCACGGCCTTTTCCTCGGGCAGTCCGGCGTCGAGCAAGAGCGCGAGCATCGCGGCGAAGTCGCGTTCGATTCGCCGACGCCGCCAGGGGATGAGCAGCGTCGCGTGGTCGGCGAGAATTGCGAGCCGGTCGAGTTGCCGCGCCGCCGGCGGGCCAAACTTGGGCACGAGCCATTCCAGCCAATACGCAGGGCGAGGTCCAAGGATGTAGAGCACTAGGCACACGAGCACGGGCAGGCCAATCAGGGCCAAGAACGCCGGCCAGGCGATGTCCAGCATGGAGATGATTGCGCGCGAGGATGCCGGATATTCGAACGGCGCCATCATATCGTGGAAAATCTCCTCAAACTTCGGGGCCACGACCACCCGAAACATCCAGTAAGAGAACACCTGCACCGGCAGAGTGGTCAGCACCAGCGCGACGAGGTAGTTCTGCGCCTTCTGCACGCGCGGCAGGGCGTCGCGCAGGTGCGCCCGGCAGCCCGGCAGCACACGGCGGATGTCGCCCGTCGCCGCGCCGACACGCAGCATGGCCAGCACCGCGGGCGGCAGGAGGCGCGGGACTTTCTCCAGCGCGGCCAGCAGCGGCAGCCCCTCCTCAAGATGCGCCGCCAAGAGATGAAAGCGCACGCCGAAGCTGCGCTCCCGGCTGTGCGAAAGGCGGATGATGCTCTGACCCACGCCGTGGCCGTGCCCGGCGGAGGTGTCGAGCAGTTCGAGGAACATGCGCGCCCGCTCCCGGCGACGGAACGGCAGGCTCAGGACGTAATGCACTCCGTAGAACAGGCCGCAAACCAGGAGCAGCGCGAGGAGGAACACCAGCAGCGCCACCGGGTTCTGCACCATCGTCGGCGCAATGATGGCGGTGAAGAACAGCAGCAGGCCCAAGGCCCAGCGGCTGGCGTTTTTGGAGGCCGTTGAAGGAGTTTCCATGACTCAGTCCGAACCGCCCAACGCGCTCATCGTGCGCACCACCATCTGAAACACCGGTATGAATTGCAGCGCGATCATGATGCCCAGCGCCAGGGTCGTCACGGGCAGCGCCGAGTAGAGCAGCGTTTCCGCGCGGGCGGCGGCACGGGCCTGAAACGTGTCGGCCACGCGGCTGAAACCCTTGGCGAGGTCGTCGCCCGATTCGGAGGCGAGCGCCATGAAGAGCGGCGGAAAGACCCGTGACCCGGCGGCGAGTTCGCGCAGCTCGCCCCCGCCAGCGGCGAGGCGCTCGCCCCAAGTCCGCAATTCGTCGGCCACCGGCGAGCCCTGCTCCAGTTGCCGCAGCAGCGCGAGCGTCTCGCCCAGCGAACAACCGCCGCGCAGCGACATGCTCAGGCCGGCGGCCAGCTGTGCCAGCGCGGCTTCACGAAAGCCCGGCAACCGCCAGCGCAGCTTCCGCCGCAGGCCCGGCAGGCCAAGGACGGCGAACGCCGCCAGCGTGATGGCGCACAAAATCACCGTGGGCAAATGCCGCAATGCATACCATGCCCACGGCTTTGGCGGGTGCCTGAACAAGTCATCGTGGGCGAAAGAATCCATCAGGATCGCGCCGCTGACGGCGTCGAACAAAAAGCCCAGCACGACGGAAAGGCAGGTTGCCATCACGAGCACGATGAGCGGATACACGAGCAGGCCGCGAAGCCGCGTCCAGAGCGCGTCGAGCCGCTGATAGTAATCGGCGAGCAGGAGCAGCACGCCGGGCAGGTCGTTGGCCTTCGCGCCCACGACCATCATGCGCTGATACAGCTCGGGCAGCTTGCGGCGACCGAGCGCGTCCGCGAGCGGCGTGCCTTTGGCGAGGTCGGCTTCGAGGGCGGTCAGCTCGGACTTGAGGTCGCCGCGTTCGAGGCTGGTGGAGAGCTGGCGCAGCGCGCCTTCGAGGGGCTGGCCGCTCTTGAGCATCCCCGCGAGCTGCTGGTTCACGAAGGCGAATTCGTCGAGTTTCATGGGGAGATGGTTTTGGCCGCAGATGGGCACAGATGAAACACAGATTGAAAATTCATTGGGCTGGCAAACGGGAGGCATCGGCCATCGAAATCCTCCGGCAGTTCAGCCCGCCTTGTCCCCATCTGTGATTCATCCGTGTGCATCTGTGGCTGGAAAATCAGGTTCATCCCAAGGCGCGGCGGAGTTCGGCCTCCGTTGTAAACTTTTCCGCCACGAGTGCAAGCGCGCGGGCGCTCAGGTCTTTGCCCGAGGGGGCGATGGCGGGCGGCCCCTGCTCGCGGAGCGCGGCGCGGAGGGCGTCGGTGAGCCGGACGTGCTCGGCGACGGGCAGGCGGCCCCGGTAGCCGGTCCGCAGGCAGGCGTCACAGCCGGCTCCGGCGCACGCGGCGCACACGCGGCGCAGCAGGCGCTGGTTCAGCACGAGCGCGGTGGCGGCCGCCACGGCGGAACGGTCCGGCACCATCGTGAACAGCCGCTCGAACACGCCACGGCACGAGCCGGCGTGCAGCGTGGCGATGACCTGGTGCCCGGTGAGCGCGGTGTGGACGGCGAGCGCGGCGGTCTCGTTGTCGCGGATTTCGCCGAGCACGAGGACTTGCGGGTCCTGCCGGAGCAGGTGCCGCGCGGCGGTGGCGTAACCGAGACCGCGCGCTTCGTTCACCTCGGTCTGCATCACGCCGGGGAGGATTTGCTCGACGGGATCCTCGACGGTGATGATGTGGCGTCCGCCCTGGGCGAGCAACGCGCGCAGGCAGGCGTATATCGTCGTGGTCTTGCCGCTGCCGGCGGGGCCGGTGAGGAGAAGCAGGCCGGCGGGCTGATGGAGAAACTGTTCCAGCTCGGCGAGCACGTCGGCGGGCAGACCGAGTTCCGCGAGCGCGGGCGGCGCAGTCTGCGTGAAGAGACGCAGGACAATCTTCTCGCCTGTGACGGTCGGGTAGGTCGCGACGCGAACGTCGTTCTGGGAGGCGAGTTCGGCGCGTTCGATGCGGCCATCCTGCGGGAGCGAATCCTGCCAGGTCTGGAGGCGCGCGAGATACTTGATGCGCCCAAAGACGCGCTCGGCCAGACCGGCGGGCAGCGTGAGAACGGGGGCGAGCAAGCCATCCAGCCGGAAGCTCACCTGCGCGCTGTGGTCTGTGGCGGTCTGGAGATGGATGTCGCTGGCACCCGCCTGCTCCGCACGGAGCACAAGGTTGGCCACCACGGGCGGAGCGTCGGCGTCGGACGAGGGCTGGGTCATTGGATGCGGAGAGGATGGCTGAAGTCCGGGCGCGTGGCAATGCGACAGGATCGGAATGGGCGCATCTTGACACTGCCCCACCGGCCTCCGATCTGCCAGGCAAGCGGGGGCGCTTGCGGCACGGCCGGCCGGAGGCCGGCGCTACGTAGCGCCCGCGTCTCGCGGGCCGTATCGCCGGCGTCCCCGCCGGCTCGGC
>JBAYGL010000277.1:0-7091 GCA_041666725.1 Limisphaerales bacterium | reverse complement strand
GTTCAGTTGGGATTCTTGGTGTTGCTGACCGACTGGTGAACTCTTTTCGCCCAGTCCCGGAAAATGTCGCGTGCCGCCGGCAGCGCCTCCGGCCAGTCGAGATCCATTTTCACCATGTCTCGCTGCGGAAGATTGGCAGGCAGCGGCCTGCGGCCATCCGACTTCGTCTCGACTGCACGGAACCGGCTGTCGAGCTGCATCTCCATCCTCGCCTTCTCCTCGTCGTAGCCGGCCTCGCCGGTGGCCAGCACCTCGACTATTCCGTCAGGAGTCGCCAGCTTGTCCACAACTTCGCTGATGGAGAGGATCCGTCTCATAGCCAATGAAGCTGGATCGGCCCCGGGAAACCAACTCGCCGTGACTTGCCAAAAACTCGCCCGGGCTTGCGGAGGTGTCCCAGCCCCGCAACACCGGACGGGTCGAGTGGCACGACAGACCAGCAGCGCGATCCTCACGGCATGGGGCGGAACCATCCTGTGGTATGGGGAGCGACGTCACCGCCAGACCGGATTCAAATCTCGCCGAACGATTTGAGGTAGGCCGTCACGCTGCGTCCCAAGGCGTGAAGCTCATACCCCCCTTCCAGCATCGAGACGATGCGTCCCTTGGAATACACATCGGCGATGGTTTTCAGCTGCTGCGCCACCCACGCGTAGTCCGCCTCAACCAGCTTCAACATTCCCATGTCGTCGTCCCGGTGGCCGTCGAAGCCGGCGGAGACAAACAACATTTCCGGTTTGAATTTTTCAAGGGCGGGCAGCCAGTGATCCTTCACGGCGGCGCGAAATTCCGCGCCCCCGCTGTGGGCGGCCAGCGGGATGTTGACCATGCGCGGCGAGCGTATCTCGGTCCCGCAGTAGGGATAGAACGGGTGCTGGAAGGTGGACACCATCAGGACCCGTTCGTCGGTGCCAAAGATGTCGGCCGTTCCATTGCCGTGATGCACGTCGAAATCCGCAATCGCCACACGCTTCAGGCCATGATGGTCCAGTGCGTGCGCCGCCGCGATGGCGACGTTGTTGAAAAAGCAGAATCCCATGGCGCGGTTGCGCTCCGCGTGATGTCCCGGCGGACGCACGCTGCAAAATGCCGTGTCCGCCACGCCGGTCATCACCATGTCCGTGGCCAGCACCCCGGCGCCCGCTGCACGCAAGGCCGCCGGGAGCGTGCCCGCACACATGGCCGTTTCCGGATCAAGCTGAAGCCTTCCGGCTCCGGCACCCCCTGCTTCGATCATGGATATGTGGCCGGCCTCATGCACGCGCAGGAGATGTTCACGGCCTGCCAGCGGTGCCTCGGCATGCACCAGGTAGTTGCTCAATCCTGAAGCAATCAACTGATCGTCGATCGCATGCAACCGGGCCGGACACTCCGGATGGGAGGGCCCCATGTCGTGCAGCAGACAAGCCGGATGCGTGATGAATGCGGTGGCCAAAACTCGTTGCCTAAAGCGGTGAATGATTGTCCGTGGATGTTGCTCCTGCCGCGCCTGCGGCATGTGGGAAAGTCCGGCCGGGCCGGAGACTCGCCCCCGAATCCGGGCTGTCCCCGGAGTGTGATTTTTGCGCTGGGTTCATCTGCGCTCAGTCTATCCATCCAAAAGTGGACGGCCAGCCGTTCTTCATCAGGCTGGCAGGCCGCTCGTGGAAACTGGTCCTTCTGCCATCCCGTGCAGGGCATTCGCGAGGTCACCGCCGCACGCGCAACTCGGCGCGGAGCCGCTCGACCTCGTCCATCAAGCCGAGGATGAGCTTGAGCCCGGATTCATTCACCTCGCAGGTGGAGCGGAGGTGCTCGATCCGACGCAGCGTGCGCAGCGCCTCGTCGTCGAACTGCCCGGGGCCGGCGACCGGCGAGATGAGGCCCCGCTCCTGATAATGCAGGATCGTTTGCGATGTGGCTCCGGTGAGGCTGGCAACCGTCTCAATCGTGTAGGTGGCGTCCATGTCCGGCTCAAAGAGCGGCAACCCGGGCGGATCATTCTCCGAAGGCGTGTTCATGGTCTGGTTTGGATGACTGGCGGTGTTCAGACGGACGCGGCGCGGGGAGTGAAGGTCGAGGAGTCGCGAAGTTTTTCCCAGAGGGCGCGCTCGGCGTCCGTGAGTTTCGCGGGCACTTGCACGGAGACAATCGCATGGAAGTCGCCACGCTCGCCGCCCTTTCCCCTGGGCAGGCCGCGCCCCCGGACGCGAAGCTGCTGGCCGTTGGCGGTGCCGGGCGGGATGCGCAGCTTGAGCGTCCCGTCCAGCGTGGGCACCGTCACTTCCGCCCCCAGCACCGCTTCCCACGGTGCGACATCAACCTCATAGAAGAGATCTCCGCCGCGCGTGTGGAAGTCGGGATGCGCGGCGTGCCGGACCCGGAGGTAAAGATCGCCCGCCGCCGCGCCGCCGTCGCCCGGCTCGCCGTGGCCCGGCACGCGAATGCGCAGACCGTCCACGGCCCCGGGCGGAATGCGAACCCGGAAGGAGTGTGTCCGTGTCTCCCCTGTTTCCGGGTTCACCGTCTGGAGCGAGACAGGCCGCACGGTTCCGTGCATGGCCTCTTCCAGCGTGACGAGCAGGTCGCCCTCGATGTCGCTGCCGCGCCGGGCGTGATGACCGGCCTCCGGCCCGGCAGGAGTCGCGCCCGGTGGAAATCCGTAGCTGCTGCCGCTGCTGAAGAACTGCTCGAAGAAGTCGCTGAAGCCCGTGCCTCCGAAATGAAACTCGTGGCCGCCGGGAGCGCCTTCCCCGCGGGCACCCTGCCAGCCGGGCGGTGCCTGCGACCGGCCTTCGTCTTTCCAGTTCGCGCCGAGCTGGTCGTATTTCCTGCGTTTGACCGGATCGCTCAACACCTCGTTGGCTTCGTTGACAGCCTTGAATTTCTCTTCTGCCGTCTTCTTGTCCTTGGCCACGTCGGGATGATGTTGGCGGGCCAGCTTGCGGAAGGCCTTCTTGATGTCCTCCTCGCTGGCGTCCCGGGGCACTCCGAGCGTGGCGTAGTAGTCTTTGAATTCAACGGGCATGGCCGGGCCGGGTCAAAGGATCAGTTCCGCCTGAAATTCCGTTGCGTCCTCCACATGCCGCACGGTGAAGCCGACCTTTCGGGCGACGCGCTGCATGTCGAGGTTGTCGGGAAGCATGGTCGCGGTGATGCGCTCCAGGCGCTCCTCGCGCCCGGCCTGGACGAGCAGCCGCAGGAGCTGCGTGCCCAGTCCGTGATGCTGCCATTGGTCGCTCACCGTCAGCGCGAACTCGGCCTCGTTGGCCCTGTGCTGCCGGCTGAGACGGCCCACGCCGATGATTTCCAGCACGCCGGTGGCCGGGTCGCGCCGCTCGACGACCAGCACCATCTCGCGGTCGTAGTCCACAAAGCAAATCCGGCTCAGGCGCGCGTGCGCGACCCGCTGATCGAGCTTGAGCGGCGTGAAATAACGCAGGTAAACACTGCGCTCCGAGAGCGTCTGGTGGAACTTCACCATCAGCGGCTCGTCCTCCGGCCGGATGGGACGGATCGTCACCGGCGTCTCGTCGCGGAGCTTCCACGGCGTGACGTAGCGGGCGGGATACGGGCAGATGGCGAGCCTGGGAAGCTGGTCCTCCGTCGTGCCGGGTGGATGGAGGACGATCCGGGCATCAAGCGCGAGCATCCGCCCCGGGGACACCAAGAGCGGGTTCACATCGATCTCGGCGATCCACCGCTGCTCCGCGACCAGCTGGCTGAACCGCACGAGCAGCTGCTCCAGCGCCACCATGTCAACCGCCTTGCGGCCGCGAACACCCTGCAATGCGGTGAAGATTTTCGTCCGCTCCATGAGCCGTCGTGCGAGCGTGCCGTTGAGCGGAGGCAGGCCCAGGGCGCGATCCTGAAAAACCTCCACGAGCTGGCCGCCGGCGCCGAACAGGATCACCGGGCCAAACTGCGGATCAATGCTGCTGCCCAGGATGAGTTCATAGCCCTCCCGGGGAATCATCGGCTGCACCGTCACGCCAAGGAAGTGCTGGATGCCGGCCTTCTCGCCCACCGAAGCGCGGATGCGCTCCCACGCGCTCCGCACGGCGGCGGCATCCGGCAGGTCAAGCTGCACGCCGCCCACGTCGGTCTTGTGGGTGAGCGTTTCGGAAAAGAGTTTGACCGCGACCGGGAAGCCCAGCTTCCCGGCGTGCTTCACCGCGTCGTCCCCGGTGAGAGCCACGAGGGTCTCCACGGTTGGGATGCCGTAGGCGGCGAGCAGTTGCTTCGATTCGACCTCGGTGAGAAGCGTGCGGCCTGACTTGCGTCCGTCGGCGATGATGTGTTCCGCGACAGCCCGGTGTTCCACCGCGTCCGCCCCCGTGGGCAGCGAGGGCGTCTCGTAAAGCGCCCGCAGGTTGTCGCTGTAGCGCCACATGAACGCGAAAGCGCGCGCCGCGGTGTCGGGATAGTCGAAGGTGGGGATGCCGGCGCCATTGAGCACCGCCCGGCCGGAGTCCAGCCCCGTGCCGCCCATCCAGCTCGTGAGCAGGGGCTTGTCCGCGGGCCGCGACAACGAACGAATCGCCTCGGCGGTGCCCTTCGCATCGGTCATGGCCTGTGGCGTGAGGATGACGAGCACGCCGTCCGACTGCGGGTCCTGCGCCGCCAGTGTGACCGCTTGGGCATAGCGCTCCGGATCGGCATCGCCGAGCACGTCAATGGGGTTGCCGTGGCTCCAGTGGGCCGGGAGCAGCTTGTCCAGCTCCGTCAAGGTGCCGGCGGAGGGTGGCGCAAGCTGTCCGCCGCTGGTGACGAGCGCATCCGTGGCGAGCGCGCCCGGACCGCCGGCGTTGGTGACGATGGACAGGCGCGGGCCGCGTGGGTTCGGCTGCTTGGCGAGCAGCTCGGCCAGGTTGAACAGCTCGCCGACCGTGCCCACCCGCAACACGCCGACGCGACGGAACGCGGCTTCCAGCACGTCGTCGCTGCCCGTGAGCGCGCCGGTGTGCGACGCGGCGGCCCTGGCGGCGGCATCGGTGCGGCCTACTTTCAGCACGATGATCGGCTTGGTGAGGGCGACCTCGCGCGCTGCGGAGAGAAACGCCCGCGCATCGCCCACGGACTCCATGTAGCAGACGATGCTCTTGGTGCGCGGGTCGTCGCCGAAATGAGTGACGAGGTCGCCCCAGCCGACGTCCAGCATCGAGCCCACCGACACGAACGCGCTGAAGCCGACGTTCTCGCGCAGGCTCCAGTCGAGCACCGACGTGCAAAGGGCTCCGCTCTGGCTGAGGAAGGCCACGTTGCCCGGATTGGCCATGCCGGCGGCGAACGTCGCGTTGAACCGGGTGTGCGGCACCATGAGGCCGAGGCAGTTCGGACCGAGCAGACGCATCCCGCCACGCTGCGCTTCCGCGAGGCATTGCCGTTCCAGCTCTGCTCCCGCCGCGCCGGTTTCGCGGAAGCCGGCGGAGATGATGACCGCCGCCGGGATGCCGGCCTCCGCGCACTCGCGAATGATGCCGGGAACCGTTGGCGCAGGCGTCACGATGACCGCCAGGTCCACGGGCCCGGGAACCGCGCCGATGGATGGAAAAGACTTGGTGCCGGCGACGGTGTCGTGCTTCGGATTGACCGGGAACACGCGGCCCTCAAACAGTTGGAGATTCTCCCAGATTGCCCGGCCCACGCTGCCAGTCCGCTCCGTAGCTCCGATGACGGCAATGGTGCGCGGGGCAAAGAGCGCTTCCAGCGGCTCGCGCCGGGATTGATGCAGGACATCGTGGGCCAGTCCGGGGCGGGCTGAAGCGGTCGTGCTCATTTACCAGTGCTGAGTGTCTTCTCCTTTTCCAAAATCGCCAGCGTCGTTTTGAGCACGGTGTCCGGGTTCAGCGAGATGCTGTCAATGCCCTGCTCGACGAGGAACTGCGCGAAGTCAGGGTAATCGCTCGGAGCCTGGCCGCAGATGCCGATCTTGCGTCCCCGCCTGCGGCAGACCGCGATGACCTGGGCGATGAGCTTCTTCACCGCCGCGTTCCGCTCATCGAAGATGGGCGCCACGATTTCGGAATCGCGGTCCACGCCCAGCGTGAGCTGCGTGAGGTCGTTCGAGCCGATGCTGAAGCCGTCGAAGATGTCCGCAAATTCGTCGGCAAGGATGACGTTGCTGGGGATCTCGCACATGACGTAAAGCTCCAGCCCGTTCTCGCCGCGCCGGAGCCCGTGCTTCGCCATCTCGGCCTGCACGCGGCGGCCTTCCTCCACCGTGCGGCAGAAGGGGACCATCAATTTGAGGTTCGTCAGGCCCATCTCTTCTCGGACTTTCTTCACGGCCTTGCACTCGAGCGCAAAACCAGCCTGGTAACGGGGGTGATAGTAGCGGCTCGCACCACGGAAGCCAATCATTGGATTCTCCTCGCCGGGCTCGTAGGCGCGCCCGCCGACGAGGTTCGCATACTCGTTGGTCTTGAAGTCGCTCAGGCGGAGGATCACGTCCTTCGGGTAAAACGCGGCGGCGATCATCGCGACGCCTTGCGCGAGCTTGTCCACGAAGAACTGCGGCTTGTCCACGTAGCCGGCGGTGAGCACGTCGAGTTGGGCGCGTGTGGCGGGGTCCTGCTTCTCGTAGTCGAGCAACGCCAGCGGGTGGGCCTTGATGTAGGTCGTGATGATGAACTCCTCGCGGGCGAGGCCGACGCCGTCGTTCGGGATGAACGAGAGCGAAAAGGCCTCTTCCGGGTTGCCCACGTTCATCATCACCTTCGTGCGCGGGTGGCCGAGGTTCTTGAGGCTGGTGCGCGTCACGTCGAACGGCAGCTTGCCGTCATAGACAAAGCCCGTGTCGCCCTCGGCGCAGCTCACGGTGACCATCTGGCCGTCGGTGAGCAGCTCGGTGCCGTGCTCGGTGCCGACAATGGCCGGCACGCCCAATTCGCGGCTCACGATGGCCGCGTGGCAGGTGCGCCCGCCGCGGTTCGTCACGATGGCGGCGGCCTTCTTCATGATGGGCTCCCAGTCCGGGTCGGTCTTGTCCGTGACGAGGATTTCGCCGTCCTTGAACTGGTTGATGAACTCCGCGCTCTTGATGACACGCACGGGACCGCTGGCAATTTTCTCGCCCACGCTGCGCCCGGTGACGAGCACCTTCCCGCGCT
>JBAYGL010000276.1:0-7108 GCA_041666725.1 Limisphaerales bacterium | reverse complement strand
TGCAAGCGGGGACGCTTGCGGCACGGCCGGCCGGAGGCCGGCGCTACGTAGCGCCCGCGTCTCGCGGGCCGTATCGCCGGCGTCCGCGCCGGCTCGGTTTCGGAGGCAGTGCCAGGATGCGCCCGCCAGCGGGCGGGCAGCCACCGGAGTCTGGTGTTTGGCGCGGACTGGAGACAGGATGCGGCCGTGCGTTGTTTCCTTGTTTTGTTCCTGCTGGCGTCCACGGCTTTCGCGGAGCTCAAGACCGACATCGAGTTCGCCAACGTCGGCGGAGTCAGCCTCACCCTTGATGCCAGCATTCCGGACGGAGCGGGGCCGTTTCCCACGGTGATCCTCGTCCACGGCGGCGGGTTCATGCGCGGGGACAAGACCAGTTACATCAAGCCGCTGTTCGAGCCGCTCACGAGGGCGGGCTTCACATGGTTCACGATCAACTACCGGCTCGCGCCTGCGCACCGCTGGCCCGCGTGCGCGGAGGATGTGGAGCGAGCCATCCGCTGGGTGAAGGCCAACGCCGGCCAATACAAGGCCGACCCGAAACGCATCGCGCTCGTGGGCGAATCGGCGGGCGGTCATCTGGTGTCGTATGTCGGCGTGCGCGGGGCAGGGGAAACCAGCGTCGCGGCGGTGGTGCCGTTCTACGCGCCGCATGATCTGGAGTTGCAGGTCAGGAGCCGCAACGCTCCCGGGCCTTCGATGACGGCGCTGTTTGAGTTGAACGAGCTGAATGACGAGGCATGGAAGACGTTGCGCGCCGCGTCCCCGACGACTTGCCTGCGCCGGGGCCTGCCGCCGTTCCTGCTGATCCACGGGACGACGGACGCGCAGGTGCCCTACGAACAGTCGGTCAAATTTCTGGAACGAACGAAAGCCCTCGGCAATGCGTGCGAACTCATCACGATCCCCGGAGGCGTCCACGGAATGGGCGGCTGGGACAAGGCTCACCCCGAATACAAGACGCAGTTGATCGAATGGCTGCGCCGGACCTTGAAGTGAGCCGCGCCGGTTTCGGCATTGCGAATTTCAGGCCGCTTCCTATCGTCCGTCCCGCCATGACAAAAAAGAACTTCGCCTTCGCTTCCACTGTTGCCGCGGCGCTTTCCGTCGCGTCCATCGCCCCCGCCGCCGACTGGCCGCAATATCGCGGGCCGAATCTGGACGGCTCGACCAGTGAGAAGATTGCCACCCACTGGCCCGCCGGCGGGCCGAAGGTGCTGTGGAAGACCCAGACTCCAAAAGGCTTCAGCTCGTTCTCGGTTGCCGGTGGCAAGGCCTTCACGCAGGTGACGCGTGACGCTGAAGGTGCGCCCAGCGAAGTGGTGGTGGCCCTGGATGCTGCCAGTGGCAGGGAACTCTGGTCGGCTCCGGTTGGCATTGCGAAATATCAAGGGGGCGGCGACTCCGGAACGCCGGAGAACAAGGGCGGCGACGGTGCGCGGTCCACGCCCACCGTGGATGGCGGCAAGGTGTATGTCCTTTCCACGGCGCTTGGCCTGTTTTGTTTCGATGCCGCGAGCGGCAGGCAGCTATGGAAGCACGACCTCCTGAAGGAATATGCCGGTGCGAGCCGGAAGTTCATCTCCTGGGGCAACGCAGCCTCGCCGTTGGTGGACGGCAACCTGGTCCTCGCGGCGGGCGGTGGAGCGGGTGAATCCATCCTCGCGTTCAACAAGCAGACCGGCGCGGTGGTGTGGAAGGGGCAGAACGAGGAAATCACCCACTCCACCCCGGTGGTGGCGGTTATTCACGGCGTGCGGCAAACGGTCTTCTTCATGAAGAGCGGCCTGGTCTCCGTGGGCGTGGCCGATGGCAGGCTCCTGTGGAAGGCGCCGTATCGTTTCAATGTTTCCACGGCGATCACGCCGGTGGTGGCGGGTGACGTCGTTTATTGCTCGGCCGGCTACGGCGTTGGCGGCGGGGCGTTCAAGGTCAGCAAGGCCGGCGCAGCCTTCAAGGCCGAGCAGATGTGGCAGATCCCCGGCGACAAGGAGGTGGCGAACCACTGGAGCACGCCCGTTTACAAAGAAGGCCACCTCTACGGCATGTTCCAGTTCAAGGAATACGGCTCCGGCCCGCTCAAGTGCGTGGAGCTGGCCACGGGCAAGGTCAAGTGGAGCAAGCCCGGGTTCGGTCCGGGCAACGTCATCCTCGTTGGCAACAACGTGCTCGCCCTGTCGGACGCGGGCGAGCTCGTCGTCGTGGAGGCCACGCCCGCCAGTTACAAGGAAAGCGGCCGTGCCAAGGTGGTCGAGGGCAAGTGCTGGTCCACGCCCGTCCTGAGCAACGGCCGCGTCTATGTGCGCAGCACGAAGGAGGCGGCGTGTTTCGACGTGTCCGCCAAGAGCGCGCAGCGTTGAACATGTTTTCATCTCCCGGGCGGGCTGACCGTGGCGGTTGGCCCGCCTTTTTCTTTGTTGCTCAAACTTGGGCTCGTTTTCTCGGGCGAGCCGGAGCCGAGCAGGTGAGGCGGCGACTTTGCGCTTCATCATTTCCGACGTAACCGCTTACGCTGGCGCGCGTCACCAGTCCTGTGCTGGTTCAGTGTTTGAATGAATTATGGGTGAGCAGCCCGGCCTGGATGTCGCGGTTTGCCTGGCGCGTGTGCGCGAGCGTGATGAGGACGCCGCCCGTGCGCTGGTCGAGCATCTTTACCCGCTTGTCATCAAGATCGTCCGCTCGCGTCTGCCGCGGAGGCTCGACGAGGAAGACCTGGCCCAGGAAATTTTCATGAAGATGTTCGCCAACATCGCGCAATATCGGGGGGAAGTGCCTTTCGAGCACTGGGTCTCGCGTGTGGCCGTGAGCACATGCCTCGACCGTCTGCGGGCCCAGAAGCGACGGCCCGAGTGGCGCTGGGCGGACTTGTCCGAAGGCGAGGCCGACATGCTCGACGCCGTTCTTCACTCCACCCACGAGCCGCATCCGTCGCAGGCGGCGGACGCAGGGGAGCTTGTCAACCGGCTGATGCAAACGCTGAATCCGGAAGACCAGATGGTCATCCGTCTCCTGGATCTGGAAGAATGCTCCGTGGCCGAGATTGCGGCCCGGACCGGCTGGAGCCAGACGCTGGTGAAAGTCCGCGCCTTCCGCGCCCGGCGGAAGCTCCGCAAGGAGCTTGAACAATTGGAAAAAAAGAAACGACATGAGTGAACCACAAGACAACTGGCAGAAGCTGGCCAGGCTCGCCCGCCAGGCATCGAGGCCCGCTCCGGAGTCCGCGCCGTTCGGGTTCGCCACACGCGTTGCCGCCCGCTGGGTTTCAGGCGGGCAACCCGGGCCAAGCACCTGGGACGTGCTCGAATTGTTTTCCCTGCGCAGCCTCATGGTCGCCGCCGTGCTCGTGGTGGGAGCCGTGGTGGTGAGTTATGACGTGGCCACCCCGGGCTGGACGCAGCAATACACGGTTGCCGACGCGACCTTTGACCCGCTCTTCGAACAATGAACTGGCTGCAACATTGGAAAGTGGTCCTTGCGCTGGTCGTGCTGTTTGTGTCCGGCGCGGCCACCGGCACCCTGATCACCCTCAAGGTCGTCAAGCGTGTCGTCGAGGGCCGCAGCAACCCCGAGCGCGTCCCCCAGTTCATGCTGCACGAATACGAGCGACGCCTGGACCTGACCCCCGAGCAGATGGAGAAAATCAGGCCCATCGTGCAGCTCACCGGTCGCGAGATGATGGAGTTGCGGGGAGAGATGAGCGGACGCGCCTTTCAAATCTTCCGCCGCTCCAACGAAAAAATAGCAGCCGCGCTGACGCCGGAACAGAAACAGCGTTTCGAGGAGCTTCAGGCTGAACTGCGCGATCGCTACCGCGCGCAAGGCCAGCAGGGACCGCAAGGACTTCAGAGACCCCAGGGTTTCCAAGGGCCGCAGGGGCCGCAGGGGCCGCCGAGATCGCCGGGCGTCGGGCCGGGTTCCGGGCCGGGCATGTTTCAAAAGGGACCGGGGCAACGTCCTCCCTTGCCCGGCCAGAGGCCGCCTGAGCAGCGAAACTTAAAAGAGGCCGACAAATGAGCGGCTGTGGGCGTTTTTTCACCGTGTTGATCGCGGTAGTCCTGTCCGTCTGTGCCTCTGCGGCGACAACCCAGGTTCCCGACATTGCCGGCAGGCTGCATGACCCGCTCAAGTCCGAAGGCCGCAAGGCGACGGTCGTCATCTTCACACTGCCCGACTGTCCCATTGCCAATGCGTTTGCACCGGAAATCAACCGGCTCGTCGCGGACTATTCGGCGAAGGAAGTCGGTTTTTATCTTGTTCATGCGGACCGGGTGACCACGGCCTCGGACGCCCGCAAACATGCCGTTGATTTCGCCTTCCGCTGCCCCGTGTTGCTCGACCCGGGGCACGCGCTCGTGGATGCCCTTGGAGCGACGAAGACGCCGCAGGCATTCCTCCTCGGCCCCGATGGAAAGACGCTGTATCGCGGTCGCATCAGCAATCTCTTCGCCGACTACGGCCAGCGCCGGCAGACCGTCACGCAGCACGATCTGCGCGACGCACTCGACGCGGTGCTCGCCGGCAAACCAGTGAGGCACTCCGTCACCGAAGCCATTGGCTGCCACATTCAGACTGCTCCGCAATCAGCCAGACTGCCATGAACTCACGCATCTTGCTTGGAATCGTTTCAGCCACCGCGCTCCTGGCCCTTTTTGTGCCGCGTGCGAAGTCCACTCCAAGAACTCCGCCGCCGGAGCCGAGACCTCTCGCCTACTCGCCGCGTCCGATTGGCACGCTGACTTTCGCGAAGGATGTCGCTCCGATCCTCTTCAACAACTGCGCCGTGTGCCATCGCGCCGGGGAGGTCGCGCCCTTTTCTCTCACGAGTTACGGCGACGCTGCCAAGCGCGCCAAGACCATCGCCAGTGTCGTCGAGAAACGGGTGATGCCGCCGTGGAAAGCCGCGCCCGGCCCCGCCTACGTGGATGAGTGCCGCCTTGCCGACGACCAGATCGGGCTCATCAAGCAGTGGGTTGCCGAGGGCGCGAAGGAAGGCAATCCCGCCGATCTGCCCGCGTTGCCGAAGTTCCCCGAGGGCTGGCGCAACGGCGAACCGGACCTCGTCCTGGAAATGCCCGTCGCCTTCAACGTCCCTCCCGAGGGGCGCGACATCTACCAGAACTTCGTCATCCCCACCGGCTTCAAGGAGGACAAGTGGCTTTCCGCCGTTGAGATTCATCCCGGCAACCGCAGGGTCGTCCACCACGTGCTCGTCCACCTTGATGTCTCGGGCAGGGCCCGCGAACTCGACGCGAAGGACCCCGGCCCCGGCTACCGCACGGGCGGCGGCGTGGGCTTCCCTTCCGCCGGACAGGTTGGCACATGGGCGCCCGGGAACGTTGCGCGCCGGTCACCGGATGGCATCGGAGTGAATGTTCCGAAGTCCGCCGACGTGGTCTTGCAGATTCACTACAACCTCAGCGGCAAGCCTGAGACGGACCGCACCCGCGTGGGTCTTTACTTTGCCAAGGCCCCCGTGGACAAGCGCGCCCGGCTTTTCCCGCTCATGAGCCGCATCAACATCCCCGCCGGTGATGCCGACTATCGTGTCACCTCCACCATGCCGGTGCCTTCCGATGTGACCCTGCGCAGTGTCATGCCGCACATGCACCTCC
The DNA here is from genome assembly GCA_041666725.1 of Limisphaerales bacterium. Classification (GTDB taxonomy): domain Bacteria; phylum Verrucomicrobiota; class Verrucomicrobiia; order Limisphaerales; family SXTU01; genus SXTU01. Next base: position 1,499 of record JBAYGL010000276.1, on the reverse strand, counting down.
TCGGTCGCGACATGCGGGTTTATGCGACATTTCCGGATGGCAGACAACTTCCTCTCGTGCATGTTCCTGACTGGGACTTCAACTGGCAGATGGGTTACACGTTCAGGGAGCCGGTGAAGCTTCCGCGCGGTTCAAAGGTCACGATGGAGGCCCGCTACGACAACTCCGCCGACAACCCGCGCAACCCGAACTCTCCGCCCAAGGCCGTCCGCTGGGGCGAACAGACGACCGATGAGATGTGTCTCGCCTACCTGAATTTCACCGTGGATGCCGAGAGCCTTACGAACGGCAGGATCGTGCCGGGCGCCACCGACATTCTCCGCAAGGCCGGCCAGGCCAGGAAGAAGATCTCGGGGAACTGACTTCGGAACCGCCGCTGCCGCCATCTCACCGCGGGCCGGAGGGCAGGTTCAGGCGGCGGGCATCGTCTTTGACAGGCGGCTGAGGAAGCGCCTTGTTCACCATCTCCCGGCTCACCTGATCCTTGACCCCTGCCAGTGCGGGGTTGGTCACGAGGTTAAGGTGCTGTCGCGCCTCGTTTAGTTTCCCGGCGGCGGCCTTCACCCGTGCGAGATGCAGATGCGTGGCCTCGCGCTCTTCCCCGTTGCCGGCCAGTGCCAGCGCGGCCTGCCACGCGGTGGTGGCCGCCTCGTAATCCGGCGGCTGCAGCCCGTAGTAAATCTGCGCGATGTCGGTCGCGAGCTGGAAACTGCCGGGATCGAATTTCTGCGCGAGCCGATACAACTCCAGCGCGTGCCGGAGCACCTGCTGCTCGGTGATGCGGTAGTGCTGGGCCGCGTCTTTGCGGTGCAGGACGATGACCGACCCAAGGTTGTGGTAGTAAATCGCCTGCCGGGGGTTCAGCTCGATGGCCTTCGCGTAAAGCTCGAAGGCCTTGTTCACCGGACCGGTCTGGCCGTAGCTGTTGGCGAGGTTGTTGTAGGCGGCGGGATTCGACGGATCGAGTTCCAGCGCCTTCTCCCAGTTCTTGCGCGCCTCGGCCTCGCCGCCGAGGTCGTTGAGGAAACTTCCGAACGCCAGGTGCCCGCGCGCGTGTTTCGGATTGCGCTGAAGGAAATCCTCGTAAGCCTGCTTCACCGGTTCCAGGCGCTGCTCGATTTTCAAACTCAGCACCGCTTCGGTCAGTCCCGCGCCCTTGTTCTTGAACGCGCCGTTGTCCTTGATCCACTTGTCGATCTCGTCGTGCGCCCGGTCATCCATCGTCATGACTTTTTGGAAGTCGGCTTCGACCGGGTCTGGCGCGGGGTTTGTGAGCTTCGGGGATGCCGTGCCGGACTTGGACGCGGCGGCGGATGGCAGCGCGCTGAACGCAACCAGAAAGACAACAAGGACAAGCCGCTTCACCGCGCCAAGCTAGCAAGCGCCTCGCGCCTGTCCAAGCGCGCCTTTTTCGTCGTGTGCCGTCCGGCTCGTGCGCTAGCCTGCGGCGATGCTGAATCTCGCCATGCGCAGTGCGATGACGCTGCTGGAGCCGGTAG
>JBAYGL010000275.1:0-7138 GCA_041666725.1 Limisphaerales bacterium | reverse complement strand
GGTGGGCAAGTGGCATGTCACGAAACACATGGACGCCGACACGCCGGTGGAGAAGCGGTTCAACTGGCCGTTGCAACGCGGCTTCGACCGCTACTTCGGCATCATCGCCGGCGCGGCGAATTATTTTCATCCCGAAACGCTCACGCGCGACAACACGCCGCTGCCGGTGCCGCAGGACAATTTCTACACCACCGACGCCTTCGTGGACGACGCCATCCAGTTCGTCAACGGCGGTCCGAAGGACCGGCCGTTCTTCCTCTACGTCGCGTTCAACGCGCCGCATTTTCCGCTGCAAGCGCCGGCGGCGGACATTGCCAGGTATCGCGGCAAATACAAAATGGGCTGGGACAAACTCCGCGAACAACGCCACGCGAGGGAGATCCAGCTTGGCATCGTGGACAAGGCCTGGCCGCTTTCGCCGCGCCCTGATTCGATCAAGGCTTGGGACCGCCTCACGCCCGCCGAGCAGGACCGGTTCGACCAGATCATGTCCGTCTATGCCGCGTGCGTGGACCACATGGACCAGGCCGTGGGCCGGTTGGTCGGCGCGCTCAAGCAGCGCGGCGTGTTTGACAACACCCTCATCCTCTTCATGAGCGACAACGGCGGCAACGCCGAGGGCGGCGCGAAGGGGGTCTTGGAAGCCACGCCCGTCAAAGGCCGCAAGTTCGGCCTCGGCGCGGGCGCGCCCAAGCCCAGGCCCGGCGCGTTCACCCCCGGAGCGGGCGATTCCAAGGTGTTCTGCGGTGAATCGTGGGCGAGCCTGGAGAACACGCCCTTCCGCCGCTACAAGCATTTCAACCACGAGGGCGGCATCGCCACGCCGCTCATCGCGCACTGGCCGGCGGGCATCGCCGCGAAGGGCGAACTCCGCGCGCAACCCGGCCACCTCATCGATGTCATGACCACCTGCGTCGAGGTGGCGGGCGCGAAATATCCCGCCTCCTTCAAAGGCGAGGCAATCCTTCCGATGGAGGGCCGGAGCCTGGTGCCCGCGTTTGCCAACCAGCCCGTCGTCCGCGACGCGCTTTTCTGGGAACACCTTGGCAATGCCGCGGTGCGGGCGGGCGATTGGAAGCTTGTCCGCGCCGGACGCGAAGGCGCGTGGGAACTTTACGACCTCAAGTCCGACCGCACCGAGCTTCACGACCTCGCGTCCGCACGGCCTGACAAGGCGAAGGAACTTGCCGCAGCCTGGGAGGCGTGGGCCGAGCGCGCAAAGGTGAAGCCCTATCCCGCCAAGGCGGGAGGCAGGAAAAAGGCCGGTGCAAAGAAGGCGGCGGCGGCCGCAGATTCCAAATGATGTCCCGCGCCCTCCTCATCGAATCACGCCCATCCCCTGTGCGCGGCGCCATTATCATGCGCCCGCGCTGCCGTGATCGAAACGAGGAGCACCCATTTCAGAACTCCGATGTCGTTCAGGCGGGCAACTTGTGAATTCCAGCGTATCATGACCATGAAAACACGAAGCATCATCACAGCACTCCTGTTCGCGGCGCTTGCCACGGTCCAGGCGGCCGAGCGCAAACCCAACATCATCGTCCTGCTCATCGATGACATGGGCTACGAGTGCATCGGCGCAAACGGCTGCACCTCCTACAAGACGCCCGCGATTGACAGGCTCGCCGCGACCGGCGTGCGCTTCGAGCATTGCAATGTGCAGCCGCTCTGCACCCCGACGCGCGTGCAGATGATGACGGGCGTTTACAACGTCAGAAACTACACCGACTTCGGCGAGATGGACCCGAAGAGCGTGACGTTCGCGAACCTGCTCAAACCGGCGGGCTACGCGACGTGCATCTCCGGCAAGTGGCAGCTCGGCACGAATGTGAACCTGCCGAAGCAGTTCGGCTTCGACGAACACTGTCTCTGGCAGCACACCCGCGCGGGCGCGGGGAAGGCGCCGGGCCGCTACATGAATCCCGGCCTGGAAATCAACGGCGTCGCGAAGGACTTCACGAACCAGGAATACGGCCCGGACATCGTGAGCGATTACGCGCTCGATTTCATCCAGCGGAAAAAGGACCAGCCGTTTTTTCTCTACTACACGATGATGCTCACCCATGCGCCGTTCCAGCCCACGCCCGACAGTCCCGGCTACGGCAAGAAGAGCGGCGGCAAGGCTCCCGCCCGCGCCGACGGCATCAACCAGAATTTTGCCGACATGGTCGCCTACACCGACAAGCTCACCGGCAAACTCGTCGCCAGGCTCGACCAGCTCGGCATCCGGGACAACACGCTCCTGATCATCCTCGGCGACAACGGAACCCAGCGCGGCACGCTGACCATGATGGGCGACCGCAAATTCATCGGCGGCAAAGGCGCGCCCACCGACGCCGGGATGCATGTGCCGCTCATCGTGAACTGGCCGGCCAAGGCGGCGGCGGGCAGGGTTTCCCGCGATCTCGTGGACAGCACGGATTTTCTGCCGACCGTCTGCGAAGCGGCGGGCGTGGCGGTGCCCGCGGGGTTGAAGATTGACGGCCGCAGTTTCCTGCCGCAGGTGCGCGGCGAGCCGGGGACGCCGCGCGACTGGTATTACAGTTGGTATGCGCCGAAGAAAGATGACGGCATCATCGCCGAGTTTGCCGCCAACCGGAATTTCAAGCTCTCCCGCACCGGCGCTTTCTATGACCTCCGCAAAGACATCGAGGAAAAGAATCCGCTCAAAGTGGCGGCGCTGAACGGCGAGGCCGCCGCTGCGGCCAAGGTTTTGCAGGGCGCGCTCGACCAATATAAGGACGCCCGCCCCGCCGCCATCGCCCTGCCGTTTCTCGGCCCCAAGGTGAAAGGCGATGGGCGTCACGGCAAAGGCAAAGCCGCTGCTGACGCCAAGACCAGGGCAATCAAGGGCGCGAACAAGAAGGACGAAAACAAATGACATGCGCCGAGACTCCCGGCAGCTCCTTGAACGCAGCCTTCCCGCCGGTTAACCATGACGCATCTCTTCACACTGCTCGGCACACTGGGTCTTCTTTGCAGCGCCATCTTCGCCGGTGAAGGCCCGCCGGCCAGGCCCAACATCGTCGTCTTTCTCTGCGACGATCTCGGGCTGCTGGACTCCACGCCGTATGGCGCGACGGATGTGAGGACGCCAAACCTCCAGCGGCTGGCCGACGGCGGCATCACGTTTGACCGTGCGTTCGTCGCTTCGCCCGCCTGTGCGCCCAGCCGTGCGGCGATGCTTTGCGGCATCATGCCCGCCCGCAACGGCGCGGAGGCGAACCACGCCTGCGCACGGCCGGAGATCAAGGGCTGGCCGCATTATCTGCGCGAACTCGGCTATGACACCGTCGCGTTTGGCAAGGTGGCGCACCTCGCGGACGTGAAGCGCTGGGGCTTCACGCACTTCGACCAGAAGTTTGACCTGGCCCTCGTCCGTGAACATGTCTCCGGCCGCGACACCGGCAGGCCGCTGTGCCTCTTCGTCGGCACGCACGATCCGCATGTGCCCTGGGACAGGAACAGGGATTACGACCCGGCGAAGGTGAAGCTGCCGTGGAATTTCGTGGACACGCCGGAGACCCGGGAGTTCCGCACGGATTACTACACCGAGATCACCCGTGCCGACGCCGACATGGGCACGCTGCACGATTTCATCCGCCAGGCCCTTGGGACGAACACGCTGTTCATGTTCTCCTCCGACCACGGCGCGCAGTGGCCGTTTGGGAAGTGGAACCTTTACGACACCAGCATCCGCACGCCATTGCTGGCGAGCTGGCCGGGCGTCATCAAGCCCGGCACGCGCACCGGCGCCATGGTGAGCTGGGTGGATTTCACGCCGACGCTGATCGAGCTCGCGGGCGGAACGCCTCCGCCGGGCCTGGACGGAAGATCCTTCGCCGGTGTCCTGCTCGGGCGCGCGGCGAAGCATCTCGACGAGATTTTCACCACGCACAGCGGGGATGGAAAAATGAACGCCTACCCCGTTCGCGCCCTTCGCACGGAGCGTTTCAAATACATCCGCAACCTCTGCCCGCAATACGCGCACACCACGTTCATCGACCGGGCGAGAAACGAGGACGGCCTGAAATACTGGCGCACCTGGGTGGCGGCGGCGCAGACGAATGCCGGGGCGGCCGCGATTGTGAAGCGCTACCACGAGCGCCCTGCCGAGGAGCTTTACGACGTCGTCGCCGATCCCGACGAGAAGCGGAATCTCGCGGCCAGTTCCGAGCGCGCGCAAACTCTCCGGCAGCTTCGTGAGAGGGTGGACGCGTGGATGAAAGGGCAGGGGGATCAGTGGAAGCTGCTCAATGAATCTCATCCGCTGGGCGCACCCGAACTTCCCGGAATCCAGCAGGACGCACCCCGGAAGGCCAAAGGGTCAAGGTGAGCAGTCGTCCCGCCAGGGACCGGTCACGGTTTGGGTTCCGGCTTTGCTCGGATCAGTGCCTGTTCGAAGACGCTTCCCTCCGGCTTCAGCAGGAGCCAGAACAGCGTGCTGGCGACGTAGAGCGCACCGAAGCTCAGAAGGACGACGTTCCAGTTTTGCTCCCTGCCGAGCAGCAGCGGCACGACCAGCGGAAAGAGCATCGCCCCGAAGTTGCCGGCCATGTTCATAACGCTGTTGACGGCCGGCACGTGTTCGCCGCCCATGTCGATCGTGATGGTGAAGCTGCACGGCCCCGCAACCGCCGCAAAGAATGACCCGGCGCTGATGACGATGACCGCCGCCAGTGCGTCGGTGAAAAAATACGCCGAGAGCGTCAGCGCCGCGCACAGGCCGAGCGACACCACGGCCACGCCCTGCCGCGCGAGCCGCCGGCTGCCAGTGCGACGCAGCACGGCGTCGGAAATCATCCCTCCGACCGGGCTGCCCACCACCACCGCCAGCAACGGCAGCATCGTAAGGAAACCGGACTTCAGGATCGTGACGCCGCGTCCTTCCTGGAGATATGTCGCGAACCAGCTCGTGAAGAACATGTAGCCGGCGGCGCGGAAAAATTGCTGCCCGCAGATGCACCACATCGCCGGGCTCGTGAACAGCTGGATCCACGGAGTCGGAGGTGCCGGTGCGGCGACGGGCTTCGCCGCCGTTTTTTCTCCCTCGCCCCCGGCAGGGCAGGGGGAAGGGCTGAGGAAGCAGGCAGGCTCGATAAACTCCCGCTCCGCCGCGTTCACCGAGCCGTGCTCGCGCGGTGTTTCGCGGAACCATCCCCAGAACCACGCGGCCCACAGCAGCCCCGGCAGGCTGTAGAGAACGAACATCCAGCGCCAGCCGATTTCCGCCACCAGCCAGCCGGTCAGCGCCGCGCCCGCCGCCCCGCCCACGGACATGAAGCTGCTGAACATGCCGGTCGCCAGCGCCTGGCCGGTTTTGGGGAACCACTTTGCCATGACCCCGACGCTGACGGGGATCAAGCCCGCCTGGGCGACGCCCTTGATCGTGCGCGTTGTCAGCATTGCGATGAAGCCGCCCAGGGCCGTCGCCGCCGTGGCGATGGACCAGACGATGGCGAACGCCGGCAGCGCACGTCTCGCGCCGAACCGCTGGCCGAACCAGGCGCCGGGAATCTGGCAGACGGAATACGAGATGAAGAATGCGCTCATCAGCCAGCCGGACTGTTCCTTCGTCAGGTCCAGGTCCGCGCGCACCGTGCTCTCGGCGACGGCGATGGCGTTGCGGCTGACGTAGGAAAGGGCGGCGGCGGCGCACAACCCCGCGAGCACGACGAAGCGGATGCGTGTCGGTGCTGCGTTGGCCGCGGGCGCGCTCATGCGAGGCAGGGGGAGGAAAGCTCCACGCCAGAGGCCGCCCATTTCAGAAGGGCTTCAAGCCCCAGGCCCCCGATCAGCACGCAACCAAGGGGAAGATGGGAGGGCGAAGGCAAAGGGGAAAACAACCAGGGCCGTCCGCTCATTAACGAGGCCGGACAAGACCATGATTTCCGAACTGCTGGAACCAACGGCGGGCGCGGCGTTGTCTGCATTCGGCGCACCGCCGGTTGGGTCACAACTCGAAGTCCACCACCGTCACCTTTTCGATGAGCGGCAGGGCCCCTGTGACGAAGGCCTGGTGGTCCGGGTGGGCGAGGTAGGCATCCCGCGCGGCGGCGTCGGTGAGCGTCATCACGAAGGCGTGGGTATGGCCGGCATTCAGACCCTCGGGGCTGTTGTTCGGGCCGGAAATGAAGTCTTCGACGCCGGGGATGCTTTCGGAGAGGTCCAGCAACGAGCTGAAGACCTGGTCAATCTGCTCCGGCGTGGTGTCGGCTTTGAACTGAACGAGTGCGATGTGTTTGACTCTGGCCATAATTGTTTCGTTTGCCCCGCGCCGGATTAACCACCCCGCCGCTCTGGACGATAGAATTTCGGCGGAGTATGGGGACTGGCCGGAGCAAGTCAAACGCGCGTTCCGTGTTTTTATGCCGGCGTGACATTTTGGGCGGCGGCGGAGCCGGGGCGGAGGAAGAAGCCCGCAATTCCTGCCCAGCCCGCGCCAAAATCGGTGAATCCCTGCGCGCGATGAGATAGTCTAGTCACAGCATGAATCACCGGTTTCCAGAAAACGCACGGCGTATGGGCCGCATCGTCCGGCGGTCAGTCGGATTGCTGGCCTGCCTGCCGTGGCTGGCGGCGGCGCAATCCGATTTCCAGGGCGCGACGCACATGGTGCCGTTCGAGGAGGACACGATCAGTTACAACAAGACGCCTTCCACGGGTCCGATCATGCGGCTGCAGGCGCGGCTCGACCGCGGTGAAGTGAAGCTGAAGTTCGATCCCAGGACCGGCTGGCGGGATTCACTGCTGGCCGCGCTGGAAATCTCGCCCAAGTCCCAGACGCTTTTGTTTTCCAAGACCTCGCTCCAGCGTGAGCGCATCGCCCCGCAGACGCCGCGCTCGGTGTTCTTCAACGACGAGGTGTATGTCGGCTGGATTCCCGGGGCGCCGGTCATGGAGTTCAGCGAGGTGGACCCGAAACTGGGCGGCGTTTTCTACACGCTGGACCAGACCGAGACGGACAAGCCCAGGTTCACCCGCAACAACCAGTGCCTCGAATGCCACGCCTCGGCGAAGACGATGGGCGTGCCCGGCCATCTCATCCGTTCTTTCAAAACCGACGACCAGGGCATCATCGACCTCATCACCGGCGTTTCCGAGGTGAACCACCGCACGCCGCTCGAAGACCGCTGGG